>JAODBN010000117.1 GCA_025463965.1 Acidimicrobiaceae bacterium | reverse complement strand
GAACATAATCGACGCGTTCGGCACCCAGATCTTCTGGGGCACCAACGCACGCGCCCCGATCGGCGGCTGAGGATGGCGACGCAGGAACCCGTCCAGGGACAGGGCGACCCTCGAAGTGGCGAGGAGTCGCTCCGGCGGCGATCGCGACCTCGCGGCTAGACTTGTCGCATGCGTGACGAGGCGACATTCCGGGTCAAGACGGGCCTTGCGGAGATGCTCAAGGGCGGCGTGATCATGGACGTCGTCACCCCCGAGCAGGCGAAGCTGGCCGAGGACGCGGGCGCGGCCGCGGTGATGGCGCTCGAGCGGGTCCCCGCCGACATCCGTCGCGACGGCGGCGTGGCGCGCATGTCCGACCCGGAGATGATCGCCGGCATCCAGGAGGCGGTCTCGATCCCGGTGATGGCCAAGGCGCGTATCGGGCACTTCATGGAGGCGCGCGTGCTGGAGGCGCTGGAGGTCGACTACGTCGACGAGTCCGAGGTGCTGACGCCCGCGGACGAGGCCAACCACATCGACAAGTGGGACTTCAAGGTGCCGTTCGTGTGCGGCGCGACGAATCTCGGCGAGGCGCTGCGGCGCATCGGCGAGGGCGCGGCGATGATCCGCTCGAAGGGCGAGGCCGGCACGGGGGACATCGTCGAGGCCGTGCGCCACATGCGCAAGATCACCGGCGAGATCCGCCGCCTGACGACGCTGGGCTCCGACGAGACGGCGAGCGCCGCCAAGGAGCTCGGTGCGCCGCTCGACCTCGTGCGCGAGGTCGCTGCGCAGGGACGGCTGCCGGTTGTGCTGTTCTGCGCGGGAGGCATCGCCACGCCCGCCGATGCGGCCCTGATGATGGCGCTCGGCGCCGAAGGCGTGTTCGTCGGCTCGGGGATCTTCAAGTCCGAGGACCCGCCGACGCGAGCGCGCGCGATCGTCGAGGCCACCACGCACTGGCGGGACGCCGAGCGCGTCGCAGAAGCCTCCCGTGGTCTCGGACCGGCGATGGTCAGCCTGGAGAGCTCCAAGCTCGAGGGCGAGCAGCTGCTGGCTCAGCGTGGCTGGTAGCGACGCGCCGCCGCAGCCGACGGTGAAGCCTGTAGTGGGCGTGCTGGCCCTGCAGGGCGGCTTCGAGGCGCACGAGCGGATGCTGCAGGGGCTGGACGCCTGTACGCGTCAGGTGCGGGTGCCGGCGGATCTCGACGGACTGGACGGGCTCGTCGTGCCGGGCGGCGAGTCGACGACGATGACGCTCGGGATCGCACGTGAGGGGCTCGCCGAGCCGCTGCGCGAGCTGGCCGCTGGCGGCGGGGCTGGCGGGATTCCAGTTCTCGGTTCCTGCGCCGGGCTGATCATGCTCGACCGCGACCACCTCGGCGTGATGGACATGCGCGCCGAGCGCAACGCGTTCGGTCGTCAGATCCGCAGCTTCGAGGCGGACGTCGATGTCGAGGGAGTTCCCGGTCCTCCGATCCGCGGCATCCTCATCCGCGCGCCATGGATCGCCGAGCACGGGCCAGACGTCGCGATCCTCGCTCAGGTGGACGGGTGCTCGGTGGCGGCCCGCCAGGGAAAGGTGCTCGCGGTGTCCTTCCACGCCGAGCTGAGCGGCGACGACCGGCTGCACCGTTTGTTCCTCGGGCTCGTGGGGGAGGCGCGCGCCGACGGGCGCCTGTCGGCCGCTTGACGGCAGCGCCGATCGAGCTCGCCTTCCGGACGTTCACGCAGGACATCGCCGCCCGCTCGGCATATCGGACCTTGCGGTTCAGGGCAGGCAGAGACGGTGTCTGGGAAGCTGACGGGATGGCGACGAGCGAGGTTCCCTCGGCGACCCACGGCCTCTGCGGGCAGACGGCGACCAGGCGCACTGACGGCGGCTATCGAGCAGGTCTTGGCGGCAGTCGCTGACCCAATGCGGATGTATGAGATCCATACGGCGGCAGAAGACCTGCTTGGCCGAATACCGCGATCTACCGTCAAGAGCTGCCTGACGAACAACTGCCAGGGTGCAACCAGACGGTTGGTGCAGCTCGAGCGGGGGCGGTACTGCGCGGCCAGGTCGTCTCGAACGTAGCGGCTGGTGCCGCGATAGTGGGGCTATGCGCAGTTCGGGGCCGCATGTTGATGCGCCGCAGCATCGTTCTCGGCGGCGGAAGTCCGCTAATTGCGTGTAAAACGTCTGTTCCGAGGACTGGTCTTGTGTCGTTCGTTGGGTTAGCGTCTCGGGGTCTGCTGACTACTGTCCGAGGTTGTGCCCTGGGAGGCGACGTGTTGCTGCGAGCGCGCGTGTTGGTGTGTTGTGTTGTCGTGCTTGTTCTGGCTGGGGCTGTGTCGGCTTCTGCGGATTCGTGGTCGGTTGAAGGTGGGACGCACATTCTCAAGGGTGGCTCGGGGGAAGTGATCAAGAGCTGGACGGCGAAGGAATGGCAGGTGTGGCGGAAAGAGGTTCAGTCCGTGGGCGAGTGCATGGGCGTCGCCGAAGGCTGTGCCGCGGGTGAGGATGGCGCGGAGACGCCGGTTGAAGACGTCTCAAGAGTTGGTGCCGAAGATGCCGAAAAAGGCGTCGGGCATGCTCGTGCGGAACGCTCGCTCACTGGTGAAGTGCAGAGCGTCCTTGATCTCGCTGGCAAGCACGCGGGCACGTTGCCATCTGATCTTGGGAAGAGTGCGATCGCTGAAGCTAGGCTCCAGCCCGCGTCGCATGTGGTTGGGGTGGAACTCGGTAACGGGCTCGACCAGCTGTTTGAACTGCCTGAATGGCATCCGCTCTCCCGATTGGAACAGGAAGCCGTGGAAGAATATCACGGCGAAAGTCACGAGGAGGTCTCGTATTACCCGGCGAACGGGAAAGGCAAAATCGAAGAGTGCTTCTATTTCAAAGAAACCTCTGAATGTGAAAACCGGAAAGTTGTCTATGAATATCCTCTCGGGATCTACTATATCGAGTGGTCCGCCACTGGGGGGTCTAATTCGTTTGGTTTCACCAGCGAAGTAGAAGGCTGTACATCGGGTACGATTCAACACGAATGCGTGGGGCTTCACAAGGAAGAAGAAAGCCATACGGAAGGTCCGGATATCCCGATAGGCTGGGAACGCAAGGAATTCACCGTGGAAGAAGGCTACTACGAGGGCAAACTCTTCCGTAGGCGTGCCGCTTATGTCACGCACGCAGGAGCTGAATGTGGCACGCCGCCGGCGGGGTTCGAATGCAAGCCGGTTGGCATGCCGGCCCCTGGCTTGCTTACTCCGGAAATGGAAGAAGAAAACGGCAAGGTTGGCTTGCCTTCCAAACCCAAAGAGTCCTCCCCGGTGAACTTGCCTACCGACCCGCCATCGTCCCTGAACGAAAGCGATCTCAAGGAACTCAGTGAAAGCGCGGCAGGCCGCGGAGGTGTCGAAGGGATGTTTCCCGAAAGAACACGCGAAGAACGGGAACTCGAAGAAAAAGAACGAGCGCAATTTGGTGGAGAGAATGGTGGCGAACCGGGTCGTCGTCGCTGTTCGAGCGGTAAACCCGTGAACTGTGCCACGGGCAACCAATTTGAGTCCCAAACCGATCTCGCGGTTGGCGGGCGCGGGCCGGCGCTCGAGCTGGCCCTCACGTATAACTCGCAGCTTGCGCTGAAAGAGACCGGGGCTGGTACGTTCGGGTTCGGGTGGACGGGGTCATATAGCGCTCATCTTGAACTCAAAGGCGAAGGCGAGGAAGCGACTGTCTACCAGGACAACGGGAGCGCGGTCATGTTCAGCCGTTCAGGGGAAGCGTGGACCGCGCCTGCGGGGCTGGTGCAGGCGACGCTTGCCGATGAAGGCAGCGGCTACGTCTATACGCTGCCGGACCAGACCGCTCTGCACTTCAACAGCTCGGGGTGGCTGACGAGCGAAGCGGACCGCAACGGCAACACGCTCACGGTGAGCCACAGCTCCGAAGGACGCCTGGAAGCGATCAAAGATGGTGCCGGCCGCGAGATCACCCTCAAATACGACTCTGAAGGCCAGGTCGAAAGCGCGAGCGACCCGATGGGCCACACCGCCAAATACACCTACGAAGGTGGGAACCTCGCGAGCGTGACGCTACCCGGGGAAACGACCCCGCGCTGGAAGTTCAGATACAACAGCTCGCACGAGCTGACCTCCGAAACCGACGGGCGCGGCTACGCGAGCACCAGCGAATACGACGCTGCGGGCCAGGTCATCTCTGAGACGGACCCACTGCATCGCACCCGCAAATGGTCCTACACGTCCACCTTCTCGGGCACGGAAACGACGATCACCGAACCCAACGGTGCGAGCACGGTCGAGCAGTTCAACGAAATGGGATCACCGACCAGCGTCACCCGAGCGGCAGGAACGTCGCTGGCCGCGACCACGACCGACCGCTACGACAGCGCGGACGAGCTGCTCGCTAGCACAAACCCGGATAAACACACGACCGAATACGGATATGACGCCGCTGGGAATCGCACGAGCGAAAAGAATGCGGACGGCGACGAAACGAAATGGGAATACGACTCGACGCATGACGTGACGGGCATCACGACTCCGATGGGCGAGAAGACGACGATCAAACGCAACAGCCAGGGCTCCGCCGAAGCGATCGAACGGCCCGCCCCTGGTAGCACGACGCAGAAGACGAGCTACAAATACGACAGCGCCGGCGATGTCGAAAGCATGACGAACCCGCTCGAACACACCTGGAAATACGAATACGACTCCTACGGGGACCGCAAGAGCGAAACCGACCCGGAAGGCAACAAGCGCACTTGGGAATACAACGAAGACTCCCAAGAAACCGCGACCGTCAGCCCACGCGGCAACGCGACCGGTGCCGAAGCGTCCAAATTCACGACCAAAAACGAAAGAGACGCCCAGGGTCGCGTATTGAAGATCACCGACCCGCTCGGACACACCACCAAATACACCTACGACGCCGATGGCAACCTCGAAACGATCACCGACGGCAACTCCCACAAAACGACCTACAGCTATGACGAAGGCGACGAGCCGATCAAGGTCAAAGAAGCCAACGGTGATCTAAGCGAAACCGAATACGACGCAGCTGGCGAGGTGATTGCGCGGATCGACGGCAACAAACACAAGTGGAAATACGTCCGCAACGAACTTGAGCAAGTCACCGAAGTCATCGACCCGCTTGGGCACAAGACGATCAACGAATACGACCTCGTCGGCAACCTGACGAAGCTCACCGACCCCGCGAAACGCACGACCAGCTACAAATACGACCCAGCCAACCGCCTCAGCGAAGTCAGCTACTCCGACGGCAAAACCCCCACGGTCAAATACGAATACAACAAAGACGGCGACCGCACGACGATGAGCGACGGAACCGGCACGACCACCAACACCTACGACCAGCTCGACCGCGTGACCGAACGCGAAAACGGGCACAAAGCGATCGTCAAATACGAATACGACCTTGCCAACGACCAAACCAAGATCACCTACCCCAACGGCAAAGCCATAACCCGCGCCTTCGACAAAGACAGCCGTCTCGAAAAGATCACCGACTGGTCCTCCAACATCACCAAATTCACGTACAACGCTGACTCGCAGCCAGCGACGACGGTGTTCCCCACCGCAAGCAAAGACGAAGACATCTACGCCTACAACGACGCGGACCAGATGACCGAAACCAAGATGAAGAAAGGCTCGGAAACGCTCGCGTCGCTCGTCTACACCCGCGACAACGACGGCCAGCTCAAAAAGACCACCTCCAAATCCCTACCAGGCACGGAAGTCACGGAAAACACCTACGACGAAGACAACCGCCTCACCAAAGCCGGCAGCACCGAATATAAATACGACCCCGCGAACAACCCCACAACAACCGGCAGCAGCACGAACACCTACAACGAAGCAGACCAGCTCACCAAAGGCACAACCGCGAGCTACTCCTACGACGAACTCGGCGAGCGCACCAAAACCACCCCCACAACCGGACCCGCCACCAGCTACGGCTACGACCAAGCCGGAAACCTCCTCACGGTCGAACGACCCAAAGAAGGCACAACACCCAAGATCGAAGACAGCTACGCATACAACGGCGAAGGACTACGCACCAGCGAAACCATCTCAGGAACCACCACCTACCTAGGCTGGCAGACCGCCGGAGTAGAACTTCCGTCGATCCTCACCAACGAAACCAACAGCTTCATCTATGGTCCCGGTAGCATGCCCATCGAGCAAATCAACAACAGCACCGGCACCGTCACATATCTCCACCACGACCAGGCCGGGAGCACGCGCCTGTTGACCGGCTCCACCGGCACCGTCACCGGCAAATGCACCTACAGCGCCTACGGCACCCCCACATGCGAAGGGACCGCTACGACCCCGCTCGGGTACGATGGGCAATACACATCGTCGGACACGGGCCTCGTCTACCTGCGCAATCGGGTCTACGACCCGGCCACGGCGCAGTTCCTGACGCGCGACCCGCTAGACGAGGGCAGTAGCACGCTCGCTCACGCGACCGGCGAGCAATACGTCGCTGCTGCGCTGAGAGCGGCGAGCGGGAGTGGGCCGTATGTCTATGCCAACGACAATCCGTTGAACAATTACGATCCTACGGGGCTATTTACTGTCGGCATTTGTGTTCACGGCGAAGTGAACTTCATCCTTCATATTGGTGCCAGCGGCTGTGTACAGGGCAGCAGCTCCGGTGAAGTGGGCGGCACTGTGGCGGGGTCGGTGGGCCTTGCCCAGGGGGCCGGCGTGGGGGCTACGGTGGGGCCGCAGGTCTCAAATGCCGAACATATCTCGGAACTCTCGGGTCCCTTTGCTAATGCGGGTGGTCAGCTCGGGGTTGGTCCAGATGTTTCACTCGAAGCGTTTGGGGCTCCTGGTCAGTGCGGCCCGATAGTGGGCGGCGGAGTCTCTGCGGGTGCGGGGCTGGGCGTGTCCCGCTGGATCGGCGGTAGCTATACCGGGGCCTGGAGTGTCAATTTCTAACCAGGTCGCACAGACGCATAATCCACCAAGAGGTTATCCCATGTCCGAGCCAGCCGAAAGACGAACGCTTCATACACCGTTGCCCGTTAACGCGGCTCGTAGAATCGTGCGCGAGCATCTGCGTCCGATATTGGCCGATGCTCCCCGAGCATGGTTCGGCGGCAGGCTAACGTCAGGGGTTCGAGGACTTATTCTCGGGAGCCGCATGATACTTGTACCTGTACCTCCAGGGCGTAGGCTCTGGAGCAGCCGGAAGAGCCCGACAGTGATAGGAAGGATCGTCGCCCGATCCGACGGCGGTGCCGACATACGCCTGTCCATCTATACGCCCGGCTACCCGTACCGGACAGTGAAGGACTCGATCGCGACTGCCTTCCTGCATGATTGGATGGGTGCGGTTGCGCCCAAGCTTGATGCGGAGTGGTCTTCCGCAGGGGATGACGTTGGCTAGCTTGATGTACGGTC
>JAODBN010000103.1 GCA_025463965.1 Acidimicrobiaceae bacterium | reverse complement strand
CGGTCGAGCTGGCGAAATAGGTGGTGCTCACTTCGTGAGTCGCGAAGCCGGCGAGCACGTGATCCTCCGAGCGCGCCCGGGCGAAGGCCTCTCCGAGCTGGCCGAGTACCCCGGACAGGACCCCCAGGCTCGTGGTCTCGAGCGGCTCGCCGAAGTCGGCGTCCGCATCGCCGCCGAGCAGCTCCGAGGCGTCCTCCGCGGGACCCGCGCCTCGCGCGTCGGCATCGGCCGCTCGCACCAGGTCCTCCACCTCGACCGCCCCACTGGCGCTCGCCACGCCGCTCGAGGCGCCCTCGCCCTCCCCCGAGAAGCAGATCACGCTCACGCGTCGGTCACGGCGGGTGCCGTTGGTCGTCGTCACGTTGTTGGCGAATCGCACCTCGGCGCTCGATCCCTCGGTGACGATCACGATGCACGGGCCACGCGCGGCGCCGAGCGCCCGCTCGACGACCTCCTCGGCCCCCGCCAGGCGCCCCCGTTCGGCGATGCCCCGCCCATCCCCGCTCATCGCCCGGCCTCGTGGCGGGTGTTCAGCACGTTCACTTGCCGGAACAGCGCCGACGGACAGCCGTGGCTGACCGGGGCCACCTGACCGGGCTGGCCCTTGCCGCAGTTCATGGCACCAGCGAGCAAGTACGTCGAGCGACCGCCGAGGCCGGCGAGGGAACCCCAAAAGTCGGTGGTGCGCGACTGATAGGCGACGTCGCGGACCTGGCCCGCCAGTCGGCCGTGCTCGATGCGGAAGAACCGCTGGCCGGTGAATTGGAAGTTGTGGCGCTGCATGTCGATCGACCAGCTCTTGTCGCCCACGACGTAGATCCCCCGCTCCACCCCCGAGATCAGCTCCTCGGTGCTCGGGCCCTCCCCCGCGGCGGGAGCGAGCGACACGTTCGCCATCCGCTGGATCGGGATCATGAGCGGCGAGCACCCGAAGGCGCAGCCGTTGGAGCGACCGAGCCGGGCTTCGGCGGCGATGCGCCGATCGAGCTGGTAGCCGACGAGCACACCGTCGGCTACGAGGGGGAAGGTCTGGGCGGCGACGGCCTCGTCGTCGTAGCCGATCGTGGCGAGCCCGTGAGGAGCCGTGCGGTCGCCGGTGACGTTCATCAGCTCCGAGCCGTAGCGCAGGGACCCGAGCTTGTCGAAGGTGGCAAACGACGTGCCGGCATAGGCGGCCTCGTAGCCAAGCGCCCGGTCGAGCTCGGTGGCGTGGCCCACCGACTCGTGGATGGTGAGCCACAGGTTGGTCGGGTCGATCACGAGGTCGTAGGGACCAGGCTCCACCGACGGCGCCGAGAGCTTTTCGGCGAGGTGCTCGGGGAGCTCGGCGAGCTCGCTCGAGAAGTCCCAGCCGTCGCCCTCGAGGTACTCCCAGCCGCGCCCGGCGGGCGGGGCGACCGTCCTCATCGTCTCGAAGGTGCCGTCGGAGGAGACCGCCAGGGCCTCGAGGCTCGGGTGGAGGCGGACACGCCGCTGACGGGTCACCGTGCCGGAGAGGTCCGCCAGGTACTTCTCCTCGGCGACTGCTATCAAAGAGGCGGTCACGTGGTCGACGACCGTTGCTGAGAGCAGCTGGCGGCTCCACGCCTCGAGCAGCTCCACCTTGTCGGCGAGCGGAACCTCGGTGGGGTCGCGGCCGTAGGGAGCGATCCACTGGACCTCGCCGTAGCTCGGCTCGGGGGCGAGCTCGACTCCAGGACCCCCGACCGAACCGGTGACCTCGGCGGTGTCGACGGCGGCGGCGGCGCATCGCGCGGCTGCCTCTGGGGTCAGCTCGACGGTGGCGGCGAAGCCGATCGAGCCGCCCCGGACGACTCGGATCCCGAGACCGAGCTCGACGTCGTCGGCGGAGCCTTCCACCTCCCCGTCGCGAAGAGAAAGACCCTGGGTGCGGATGCGCTCGACGCGAACCTCGGCGTGGCGGGCACCGAGCCGCTTGGCCGCCGACAGCGCAGCCGAGCTCAGCTCAGAGAGGGCGACGCCCTCGAGGACGCCGGGGACCCCGCTCACCTGGCACCTCCCAGTACGACCGCGCCACGGCGCTCGACGAAGTGCTCCGGTACGCCCCGCAAGCAGAGGGTCCTCACGCCGAGGAACGCTAGCCCGGTGCACCGCCAGGGCCCGCCTTGGCCGAGAGCCAGGACCTCGGCGGCCCGATCGGTGCTAGGAGGCCGAAGCCTCAGACGGCTCGGTCTCCGCGTCGTCGCCTCGGGACCGCTGCCAGGTGGCGAACATCGCCGCGTAGCGCCCTTGCGCCGCGAGCAGCGCTTCGTGGGTGCCCGACTCGACCACCTCTCCTCGGTCGACCACCACGATCCGGTCCGCCCGCATCGCCGTCGAGAGGCGGTGCGCGATGAGGACTGCGGTCCGGCCCTCGAGCAGCTGATCGAGGGCACGCTCCACCTTGGCCTCGGACTCGAGGTCGAGGTTCGAGGTGGCCTCGTCGAGGACGAGGACCCGGGGCCGGGCGACGAAGGCGCGCGCCAGCGCCACGAGCTGGCGCTCCCCCGACGACAGGGACTGGCCGCGCTCGTGCACCGGGCTGTCGATCCCTGCAGGGAGGCGCTCGACGAGCTCGGAAAGGCCGACGAGGTCAAGCGCCTCCTCCACCTCGGCGTCGCTTGCCCCGTCCCGTGCGAAGGCGACGTTGTCGCGGATCGAGCCCGAGAACAGATAGGGCTCCTGGGGCACCACCCCGAGCTGGCGCCGCAACGAGGTCAAGGTGACCGAGGTCAGCGGGTGCCCGTCGAGCAGCACCTGGCCCTCGGTCGGGTCGTAGAAGCGGGTGATCAGCTTGGCGATCGTGGACTTTCCCGCCCCCGTCGGCCCGACGAAGGCGACGACCTCGCCCGCCGCGATGCGCAGCGACACGTGGCGGAGCACGGGCTCGTCGGGGTGGTAGCCGAAAGAGACGTCTTCGAAGGCGATCTCGCCCTCGAGCGGTCCGAGCTCGCTCGCACCGGGCGCCTCGGCGACGGTCGGCTCGGTCGCCAGGAGCGCGCCGAGCTTGATCACCGCCGCCTGGCCCTGCTGGTAGGTGTTGTACAGCTGGACCAGCTGCTGGATCGGCTGGAAGAACGAGCCGAGGTAGAGGATGAAGGCCACGAGCTCGCCGACCTGCAGCTGGTGGTGCAGCACCATCTCGCCGCCGACGAGCAGCACGATCAGCTGGCCGACGAGCCCGACGAGGTCACTGCCTGCGCCGTAGGCCGCGGTGATCCTGGCCGTGCGGTAGTTCTCCTTGCGGTAGTCGCCGACCACGTTGCGGTGCCGGATGACGTTCGCTCGGCGGCGGTTGAAGGCGACCACCACCCGGATGCCCGCCAGGCTCTCCGCGACGTCGCCGATGACACCTGCGAGCGCGTCGCGCACCCGCAGGTAGGCGCGCTCGGACGCAGCGCGGAACCACAGCGACATCACGCTGAGCACCGGGACGACGACGAGGACGGTGAGGGCCGCGAGGCGCACGTCGTAGGAGAACAGGATCACGGTGACCACCACCATGGTCAGCGCTTGGATGGCGAACTGGGCGAGCCCGTCTTGCAGCAGCTGCTGGAGCACTTCGATGTCGCTCGTCATCCGGGTCATGATCACGCCGGCCTTCTCCTCGGTGAAGAAGTCAAGCGACAGGCGCTGGAGGTGGGCGAAGACCTGGACCCGCAGGTCGTGCATGACCGAGGCGGCGAGCCGACCCGTGGCGCGCACGCGGCTGCGCTCCACGACGACGGTGACGAGCACGCTCACGAGGTACGCGAGCCCTGCTGCCACCACGACAGCGGCGCTGCGGTGGTGCGCGATGAGCCCGTGGTCGATGCCGATCTGGGTCAGGAACGGACCGGTCTGCAGGCCGACGGTCTCGACGGCCACGAGGACAAGGGAGAGAAGGGCAAGCTTCCATCGGCGGCGCACGAGGAACGCGAGCGACAGCCGCCGGGCCTTCGGCGCGCGGTTGGAGAAGGTGACGTCGGGCTCGGGCCGCTCGGGTTCGCTCGCCACGAGACGCTCCACCCCATCGGCGAGCTCGGCCGGGATCCCTCCAAAAGGAAGGCCGGTTCGGCCACCGCCACCGCCACCGAACGCCGCCCCGAAGCCTCCCATCCCACCGCCGAAGCCCATCAGGCAGACCCCTCGGGGCCTTGGTCGTCTTCCTCGATGCGCGCGAGCACCTGTGCGTAGCGCGGCTCGGACTCCATCAGCTCGCTGTGGGTCCCGCTCGCCACAATCCGTCCGCCCTCGAGCAGAACCACCCGGTCCGCAAGGGCGATCGTGGACAGCCGGTGGGCGATCACGAGGGTGGTCCGACCCTCGAGGATGCGGCCGAGCGAGGCGTGGATGCGCTGTTCCACCTGCACGTCGATCGCACTCGTGGCGTCGTCGAGCACGAGGATCGGCGGGTTCACGAGCAGCGTGCGGGCGATGGCGATGCGCTGGCGCTGGCCGCCCGACAGCGTGTAGCCGCGCTCTCCGACAACCGTGTCGTAGCCCTTCGGCAGGCGGCTGACGAAGCCGTCGGCGTCCGCCGCGCGGGCCGCCGCGACGACCTCTTCCAGCGGGGCGTCGGGCCGGCCGTAGGCGATGTTGTCCCGGATCGAGACCGAGAACAAGAAGGGGTCGTCAGTGACGACCCCCACCCGGGCCCGCAGCGACTCGAGCGTCAGGCCGGCCACATCACGCCCGTCGATCGTGATCCTCCCGCCGGTCACGTCGTAGCTGCGGTTCAGCAACCTGGCGACGGTCGACTTGCCCGACCCGGTCCTTCCCACGAGGGCGACCGTCTCGCCCGCTCCAAGATGCAGTTGGAAATGGTCGAGCACCGGCGTCCCGTCCGCGTAGGCGAACGAGGCGTCTTCCATGCGCACCTCGCGGGCGGACTCGCCCAGGTCCTCGGCGCCGGGCCGGTTGACCACCTCGGGTCGCTCGTCGAGGATCTCGTAGATCCGACCGGCCGACGCGGAGGCGCGCTGTCCCATCATGATCACCATCCCGAGCTGGCGGAACGGTGCTTGGAACAAGAGCATGTACGCCTGGAAGGTGAACAGCGTGCCCACCTGCAGGTGGCCGTGCAGGACGAGCAGACCGCCGTAGAGCAAGATCACCGCGAGCCCCACCCGCGGGAGGTTCTCGATCGTGGGCGCCCAGGTGCCGCGGATGTCGGCGTCCTTCTCGTAGCTCCACCGCACCCGGTCGGCGGCCCTCGCGAGCAGTGACAACTGGCGCTGCTCCGCGGCGAACGACTTCACGACCCGGATCCCGCCGACGTTCTCCTCGACGATCGTCGCGACCTCCGCCAGGCGTGCCTGGATGAGCCACGACACGGGGAACATCTTCTTGCGCATCGCGACGGCCACCGCGAAGGTGAGCGGCAGCGAGGCCATCGTCACGAGCGTCAAGGGCACGTTGATCGTGAACATCTCGACGAAGGCGATGACCACGACGGCGCACTGCACGAAGACCGTGGGCGCCAGCGCCAGGTACATCTGGACCGCCCGCACGTCGGAGTTCGAGCGCGAGATGAGCTGGCCGCTCTGCACCCGGTCGTAGAAGGGGAACGAGAGCGACGACAGGTGGGCGTAGATCTCGTTGCGCATGTCGTACTCGATCGCATAGGCGGTCTCGAGCAGATAGCGGCGCCCGACGTAGTTGGCTACCTCACGGATGGCGATCGCCGCTCCGATCAGCACGGCGTAGTGCTCGAGGGGGACCGCGTGGGCACGCAGCGAGCGGTCGATCGCCGTTCCGATCAAGTTGGGGATCTGCACCTGGGCGAGCAGGGCGATGAACGACATCGTGAGCGAGACCGCGAACAACGCCCGGTGGGCCCTCAACAACGGGAGGGCCCGGCGCAGCCAGGACTTGGCGCTGTCCGGGTCGACCGCGGCCCGAGGCGGGGGGTAACGCGGCGGCTCGGCGAGCGGCTCGAAGGGCGAGGACTCCAGCTCGTCGAAGATGCGATCGCCCCGACGCCCACGACGCTCGAGGAGTCCGGCGCTCAACTCCTGCCTCGTGCCGGCGCCTCCCGGGCGGCGGGACGGTGAGACGGCATCGGTCCTTAGCGTAACGAAACGTTCGGCACCTTCCGGATTGCCTCCGTCGACCGGCGTAGATGCAAGCGGCTCAGATCACCGTGCCTGGCGAGCCTTCGCCGTCGACGACGTCGAAGCCGGCCTCCTGCCACGCCTGCATTCCGCCAGCGAGATTCGAGGCTTCGCGACCCGTCGACACGAGCGCGCCCGCTGCCATCAGCGAGCGGCCGCCCGAACGGCACACCACCACGAGCTCAGCGTCGCTGAGCTCGTCCAGGCGCTCCCCGAGCTCGCCGAGCGGGATCCAGCGCGCCTGGGGAGCATGGCCCGCCGCCCACTCGTCGGCCTCCCGGACGTCGAGCAGCTGGGCGCCGCTCGAGAGCAGACGCTGCGCTTCGGCAGCCGACACCTCGGGCACGCGCTCGCCATCTGCTGCCATCGTGGCCTCCCCTCGCCGCCGGACGGCGGCTCGCTCGAACACTACGCCGGGCGCCGGCCGATGGCTGAGGGCTGGTGGCCGGCGGCGGGCGGCCGGTGGCGGGCGGACGAGCGCGCTCGATCACGGGCGATACCGTGAGCGGGCGACGTCGGCGACCGATCCCGCCCAGTGGACCGGCAGGCGAGGGCAAGCGGAGGATCGAGATGGCGGGCGGCGGGCTTCGCACGACGGCGGCGCTCGCCGCGACCCGCCTCGTTGCCGGCGCATCGCGCGTCGCCCGCATCGGCAGTGGCTCAACGGTCGGAGGACGCGCGGGTCTCCTCATCGAGCCGGCCCTCCTCGAGCGGCTGAGCAGGGACCGCCGTGTCGCCCTCGTGAGCGGCACCAACGGCAAGACGACCACGACGCGCCTTCTCGCCGAGGCGGTCCGCACCGCGGGCTCGGTCGCCAGCTCGTCTGCGGGCGCCAACATGCCCGCCGGCATCGTGTCCGCCCTGGCGGAGGCGGGCGACGCCCGCTTCGCCATCCTGGAGGTCGACGAGGGCTACCTCCCGGCCGTCGCCCGCGCCAGCGATCCGGAGGTGGTGGTGCTCCTCAACCTCTCTCGCGACCAGCTCGACCGCGTGAGCGAGGTGCGCATGCTGGCTCGCCGCTGGCGCGAGGCGCTCGCGGACAGCGCGGCGGTGGTGATCGCCAATGCGGACGACCCGCTCGTGGTGTGGGCGGCGCAGTCCGCTCCCCGCCACCGCTTTGTCGCCGCCGGCGGGTTGTGGCGGGCAGACGCCTACCACTGCCCGCTGTGCGGCGCCCACCTGGACCTCGTAGGGCCCGACGGGGACTCGGGTGACGAGCGTCCCTGGTCGTGCCGGTGTGGGTTCTCTCGACCACTTCCGGCCGCGTCGCTCACCGACGACGCGCTCGAGTTCGCCGACGGCTCCTCGCTGCCCTTCGCCCTCGCGCTCCCCGGGCGCTTCAACCGAGCCAACGCCGCCCTGGCGACGCTGGCGGCCGTCGAGCTCGGCGTGCGCCCCGAGGACGCGCTCGGCGCGATGGCGAAGGTCACCGAGGTCGGCGGCCGATTCTCCCGTGCCTCCTGGCACGGCCGCGAGGTCCGGCTGCTCTTGGCGAAGAACCCCGCCGGTTGGACCGAGCTGCTCGAGCTGCTCCGCCACGGCGAGGGCCCTGTCGTGCTCGGGATCAACGCCCGCATTGCGGACGGCCACGACCCGTCCTGGCTGTGGGACGTCCCGTTCGAGCTGCTCGCGGGCCGGCCCGTCGTGGCCACGGGGGATCGCCGGTTGGACCTCGCGGTCCGGCTGCGCCACGCGGGCGTCTCCCACCGAGTCGCCGACGACCCGCTTTCGGCGATCTCCGTGGCGCCCGGCCCCGTCGATTACATCGGCAACTACACGGCCTTCCAGGACCTGCGACGAGATCTCGCTCGTCGCTCGGACCCGGCGCCCGAGCCGGCAGCGTCGTCGCCCTGGTCGGCGATGCCTACGCCGATGCCGGTCCCAGGGCCCTCCGAGTCGACCGCGCCCAACGCGCCGAGCGGCGATCCCGGGGTGGCCGACCTCGCTCCCGCCGGCCTCGCCTGGCATGCCCCCAGCGGAGCGGGCCCGGAGGGCGAACCGGTGCAGAAGCGCCGTGGCCCGCGATCGGCGAGCGCGCTGCGGGTGGTGGTCGTCCACCCGGATCTGCTCGGCACCTACGGCGACGGCGGCAACGGGACGGTGCTCGCCGATCGCGCGGCCTGGCGGGGAATCTCGGTCGAGCTCCTGCTCGCGGCGTCCGACGCGGCGCTTCCGGTCTCGGGCGATCTGTACGTGCTCGGAGGCGGCGAGGACGGACCGCAGAGCCGTTCAGCCGAGGTCCTGCGGGCCGGCCCGCTTCGGCGCGCCGTGGACGACGGGGCGGTGGTGCTCGCCGTCTGCGCCGGCTACCAGATCATCGGGACCGCCTTCCCGGGCTCGGACGGTCGACCCCTCGCCGGCGTCGGCCTGCTCGACGTGGAGACCGTGAGGGTCGCCGGCCCCCGTGCAGTCGGCGAGCTGCTCGTCGAGGGTCCCCCGCCGACCGACCTGGCCCTGGCGGCGAAGGACCTGCTCGGCGCGGAGCTCTTGCTCAGCGGCTTCGAGAACCACGCCGGCCACACCGTGCTCGGCGCCGGGGTGGCCCCGCTCGGCCGGGTGCTCGGGGGCATCGGCAACGGCGACGGCTCAGACGGGGCGCGCTCTGGCCGCGTGCTCGGCACCTACCTGCACGGCCCCGTGCTTGCACGCAACCCGCTGCTCGCCGACCGGCTCCTCCAGCTCGCGACCGGCGCCGAGCTCGCTCCCCTCGACGACGCAGAAGAAGAAGACCTCCGGCGAGCGCGCCTCGCGGCCGTCTCCGGGCAAAACCGGCGCGCCCGCAGCGTCTGGAGGATTCCGGCGATCTCGCGCCGCTAGGCCCGCACGAATCCCCGGATCCCCTCGGCGATCAGCTGGACGGCGATCGCCGACAGCAACAGGCCGAAGATCCGGGTCAGCAGGTGGATCCCGCCCGGTCGCAGCACCCGGAGCAGGACCAGAGAGAACCGCAACGCCAGGTAGAGCACGATCAGCACCGCCACGAGCGCCACGCCGATCGCCACCGCGTCGGAAAAGCCATGCGCCTGGCGCACGAAGACGATCGTGGCAACGATCGCCCCCGGCCCGGCGATGAGGGGGGTCCCGAGCGGGACGAGTGCCACGTTCACGTCGTCGACCTCGACCGGCGGGTCCGTCCGGTCGGTCAACAGCTCGAGCGCGACGAGGAGCAGCAGCAGGCCCCCCGAGCCCTGGAGCGCCGGCACGGTGATCCCGAGTAAGGCCAGGATCTGCTGGCCGAAGAGGGCGAAGACCGTGATCACGCTCCCCGCCACTAAGACGGCCTGCCAGGCGAGACGGCGCCGCGCCGAGAGTGCGCGGCTGGCCGTCAGGGAGAGGAAGACGGGGACGCTCCCGAGGGGGTCCATGATCACGAGCAAGGTGACAAAGACCTGGAAGGAAAAGCGGAGCGCGGATGCGTGCACCCCCACCTTCTACATGGGATGGTGAGGGCGCGCCGCACTTGTGGCGCGCGACACGGGGCGCCCCGGCCGCCCCCTGACTCCGGAGGGCGCCGTGCTCAAAGACTTCAAGACCTTCATCATGCGGGGAAACGTGGTCGACCTCGCCGTCGGCATCGTGGTCGGAAGTGCCTTTGGCACCGTGGTGAAAGCCCTCGTCTCCGACTTGATCACGCCGCTGGTGTCGATCGGCGGAAAGACCAACTTCGAAAGCCTCCACACTCGGATCGGGCACTCGATCTTCGCCTACGGCGACTTCCTCAACGCGCTGATCGCCTTCTTGAGCATCGCCGCGGCGGTGTTCTTCTTCGTGGTGCGGCCGGTCGAAGCCGTCAATCGGCGCCTCAAGCGCCGCGCCGGCGACCAGCCGCCCGCGACCAAAGAGTGCCCGGAGTGCTGCTCCACCATCGCCTTTGCCGCACATCGCTGCGCCTACTGCACCGCCGTGCTGGAAGAGGCGACCGCTGCCTGATCTCCTGGCCCGATCCCGACCCGCGGGTTTTCGGACTCGCGGTCAGCCGAGTCGGATGACCTTGAAGGACTCGGCGTGGCGCCCCTCCCCGAAGCCGTGGTTGAGGGCCTCGGCCGACGTCCACTCGCGCACGAACCCGCTCACGCGCTCGGGATCGGAGACCTGGCTCACGTGCGCGCAAATGGCGGCGATCTTCGCCTCCATCTGGTCGGTGACGTCGACGGCGCGGTCCGAGACCGGATGCGCCATGATCCACACCTCTGGCACCGAGTGCGGCTCGAGCCCCGCCTCGAGCAGCTCGGGGAAGGCGTAGGGGTTGCGGGCGTCCGGGTAGACCGCGGCGAGCGCGGCCTCCCCCGCCGCGCGGTGGTCGGGATGGCTGGCCGGAAGCCGGTCGTACCAGATCTCCGGGCTGGGACAAAGGACGATATCCGGCCGGACCCGTCGGATCTGGGCGGCCAGCTCCCGGCGAAGCGCCAGGTCGGCGACGAGCTCTCCGTCGCGCCACCCGAGGAAGGTGACGTCCTCGACGCCCACGAGCTTGGCCGCGGCTCGTTGTTCGACCTGGCGGATGGCCGGGATCTCGCTTCTCTCCAGCGTAGGGTCGACCGAACCTGCCCCGCCGTCGGTGACGATGCAGTACGAGACCTCTACCCCCGCCGCTGTCCATCTCGCCACCGTGCCGGCCGCGCCGAAGTCGACGTCGTCAGGGTGGGCGGTGATGACGAGCACTCGCTCGGGCGCGGGGCTGTCCAGGGTCGGATCGCTCATGGCGAGAGGTTAGTAACCGTCGGTGTCGGCACCGTCGCCGCCGCTCGTGCGCAACGCCCGCTCGTCCCAGCTGGAGCCGTCCGGGTTGCGGTGCGCGGGCCGGTCCGGCAGCATCACCTCTCCCCGGAGGTGACGGCGCCCGCCCGACCAGGGTGCCTGGGGAGCGATCAGCTCGTCGGCGAGCTGGTAGGCGATCGC
>JAODBN010000041.1 GCA_025463965.1 Acidimicrobiaceae bacterium | reverse complement strand
TTCTTCAACAAGGCACCGAGACCACCGAAGTTGCCCGACGTCGCGTGGATCAACAAACCACGGGGGGACGAGGACGCAGCTAAGAACCCCTGACCCGTTGTCTCAAAGAGCTTGACAGGTTCCGTTCTTGGCAATCAGCTCATCGACGCCGTGGTCGTCTCGACCGGGCCACAGGCCTACCGGCGGCCCGACGGAATCGCCGTAGTTCCTCCCAGCCTGCTCGGACCCTGAGCGACATTTCGGCGGTCTCGAAGACCGCCTGGTTCCGGAAGTTCGTCGACGTCCCGATGCGCCATCGTAATGGACTGCCATGAACTTTCGGACCGTGTCCTCGCCACCCGATCGGATGCTCTCGAGGATCTGACAGACGGTCTTCCGGCACCACCTCGCCTGCCGGACCGCATCGACGATGGCGACTTGCTCAAGCGCGGGCCGCTAACTCGGTCACATCATCCCTTGAGAGTTCGACGACTCGGGCGCCCGATGCCGTTCGCTCATCACGAGGCCTTCATGCTCGAGCCGAGCCATTACCTCAGTTATCGGTTCACGGCTCACCGCTAGCCGCCGCGAGGTCTCAGTCCGTCAGACGGGACCGAGGCGATCGGCCCAGTTTAGGGACCGCGTGGTCGTGTCGGGAGGCCCGAACGAGACTCGAGGATCCTCTAGGAACAGTGGCTTTCCCAGGGCATATGTGAACGCCCCGTCTCGGCGATCCGTCGTATGGGTCAATTCATTGGCGCTATGTGACACTGGCGTCGGGCGCGGTGCGCTCATCTCGATAGCCCTCGGGGCGGGGCACCGCCCGGTCGGACGTCCCGGAGTCATCCGATGTATGGTGGGGAGTCGATCCGGATGGCAGAGGTACGCTCTCATTCGATCGCGTGGCTATGAGTGACCCGTCACTGAGCGGAGATGCCCCAGGGATGACTGATTTTCGAGAGACGATAGATAATCAGCGGAAGGTGATCGATTGTGACGACTGAGCTCTCAAACAGATGGATAGCATCCACCCAGCCCTGGCCCGACAAGAGCGCCGATGATCTTGTGAAGGAGTTCTCAAACATCGGATTTGACGGGATCGAGCTACCTGTACGCGACGGGTTCCCGGTCACACCGGGAAATGTGGCTGTCGAACTGCAAAGCTGGTCACGAACGTTCTTGGATGCGGGGCTCAGCATCTTGAGTGTGGCCGGCGACCCCAGCGGTGAGCTCCTCGATGCCTGCGCAGCCGCTCACGTACCTGTCATACGAGTGATGGCACCAATCGTTGGTAACGACTATCTCGCCGCTGTTGATGGCTTACAGAAGCGCTTCGAGTCTTGGGTGCCGCTGTGCGAACGCACCGGGATACGCATCGCCGTGCAACAGCATCACGGGCGTTTCGTTTCGACATCCTCCGGGCTGCGCTCCCTCCTCGATCCACTGCCCAAGCAGTGGATCGGTGCCGGGTGGGATGCAGGGCACAGTGCCCTCGCCGGCGAAGATGCCGACCTGAGCCTGTCCCAGCTGGCCGACAGGCTCGTATTCGTCAATCTCCGAAACGGTCACTACGCCAGGCCGAGCACCGATGGTGCAGGAGAGGCGTGGACGATGCAGTGGGTCGCGGGCAATGAAGGCATGGGCGACTGGGCGTCGGCCGCCGCGTCCCTTCAAGCCATTGGCTACGGCGGGACGATCTGCCTCGCCGGTCAGTACACGCATCCGGTGCCGGATGTCATCACGGCCGTCCGTGGCGATCTGAGCTATGTCAGGAATCTGTTCGAGCACTGACCCGGTTCGGCTGCGACGCACCGTCGTGGGCGGCGAGAAAGAGCTCGTCCGTCCCGACGGGCTCACCGCGAACCATTCGGTCCAGCACAGAAAGCAGTGGGAAGGATTCGTGCCACTGCGCGCCGCTCTTCCTGCTCGCCAGCTCGGACGCGAGCCCTACGGCTGGGAGGCCCTCGATCGTCATGCCTTCGGCCTCCATCTGCGCGGCCGCCTCGCCAGGAGCCACGCCCCGACCGATTGTCAGGCCGAACAGACGATTCCGTCCTGAGAACGCGGTGACCTCGAGGTCGCCCATTCCAGCCAGCCCCCATGCGGTCGAGCTGGATCCACCGAGCAGCTCGGAGTAGCGACTCATCTCTACAGTTGCCTGCACGAACACGACCGCTCGGAGATCGTGGAACGGCACGCTCTCGGCCTCCCCGACTCCTTCGGCGTAGCCCATCGCGATCGCGTATGCGTTCTTTAGCGCTGCAGACACCTCCACGCCGACTACGTCGTTTGAGGTCGCGACCGCGTAAGAGTCACTCTCGAACGCGTCAACGACCCCGCGCAGGTGCCGCGCATCTCGTCCTGCGAACATCGCGATGCTCGACCGTGCCGACGCGATCTCGTTCGCTTTGCAGGGTCCGCCGACCGCGACAGCCTCGGCAATGCCGGTAGTGGCAGGCGCCCGGTCAATAGCTGTGATGCCAAGCTCGATCTCGTCCGAGCCAGGACCAGCGACGAACCCCTTCGTCGCGCAGACGATGCGCGCCGAGATCGGAATCTTTCCCTCGGCGGCTGCGAGCACCGGGAATATACCGGGCGAGCTGACCGCGAAGACGACGACTTCGGTGCCACTTAGTGCAGGGACAAGTTGGTCGCTGTCGTAGACATGCACGCCCGCGGGGAGCATCACCCCGGTACCTGGATGCGGCTTACCGCGACGCAGCGCTTCGAGGATGCGGTCGTCAAGAGTTGTCCCCCAGAGCCGGGCCTCTCCACCCGCGTGAATCACCGGCGTACAGAACGCCGAGCCCATTGCCCCCGCTCCCAGGATCGTCACGACAGTCATCACGTACCTCCACCTCAGTCATCCTTCTGGTCCTCGATCGCAGGGCTCCTTTCGGCCCGGGGGCCCCTGTCCGAGTCGATCCGCTCGATTGCTGGCCCAACCCACGCGAGCGAGGGATGGAGTCGTCGATAGACGTCGAATAGGCGCTCGTACCGGGACCCGTGCTCGTCGCTCGGCTGGATCTCGTGGATGGCAGGAGCCAGCGAGGTCGCGAGGAAGACGCCGCGCTCCCCGACGTTCGATCCCTCACCCCAACCCACACCGGCCGCCGCGATGATCCCTGCCCCTCGTGCCGTCGCCTCGACCGTCGGCATCAGCTGGATCGGCCTGCCGACTATGTCGCAGACGATGCTGGAACCGAGATCTCCCCTAAAGCCACCCCCTATCCCGGTGACGCGGCCGATGGTGCACCCGATCGCCTCCTCGATGAGCGAGATATGCAGGCGCAGCTCGTAGGCGATCCCCTCAAGAACCGATCGCGCCACAACTTCGCGACCGTGCCCGCCCTTGAGGCCAACCAGCAGCGCTCGGGCGTCCGCGTCCCACGACGGGGTGTCGGCGCCTTCGAGGTAGGGCACGAAGAGAACTCCGTCCGCTCCTGCCGGCGCTCGGCGGGCAAGATGATGCAACTGTTCGATGCTCAACGGCGATCCCTCATCACCCAAAAGCCTGCACAGCCAGTCCTGGGTGAGAGCGCCGGTGCGTAGCAGGCTCTCGACAACGCTGTAGCCGGGAAGCGGCCCGAGCAGGTTGCGAAGTCCCGGGCCGTGATGGCGCTCGGTGACGAGTACCCCGCACGCGAGCGACGTGCCGAAGCTGACGCACACTTGGCCTTTCGCGACCGATCCCGAGCCGAGCAGGCCTGCCTGACCGTCACCAGCACCGGCCAGCACCGGGAGCCCCTCGGGCAGGCCGCAAGTCCGAGCGGCTGCGCTTGTGACTCGCCCCACCGCCTCACCAGGCGCGCAGAGACGGGGAAGTTTGCCGATAGGCAGGTCGAGCAGGTCGAGGATCTCGTCGGACCAGCCGCCGGAGTCAAAGTCGACCAGACCGAGCGACTCGCCGGTCGCTACGCTCGTCGCCCGCTCGCCAGTCAGCGAATGCATGAGAAATCCCTGCACGTCGAGCACTGTGCTCGTTGCCGCGAAGAGCTCGGGCGACTCGTCACGTAGCCACATGAGTTTGAACAGGCCCGTAGTCGGGCTCGGAGGCCGCCCCGTCAACCGTTCCAAGTCGCTCTCTCGGTGCCGATCGCTGTACCGGCGACCACGGGAGTCGAGCCACAGAATCGCCGGAGCGAGCGGGATACCCTCACGGTCCACGAGAACAAAGGACTCCCGCTGGTTCGCGATGCAAAGCCCGTCAAGGCGACGCCTATCGTCATCGCCGAGGAAGGAGAGCGCTGACCTGAGCGCGGACCCAACCGCCGCCCACCACGCGCAACCGTCCTGCTCGTATTGACCTGGCGACCCACTCTCCACGGTGAGCGACGCCCGACCCGAGGCGACCACGGTGCCTTGCTCGTCGACCACGAGCGCCTTGGCGCTCGTGGTCGAGCAGTCGACACCGACGACGAAGTTCCTGCTCACGTTTACCTCGTGCTCCGGATCGGATGCTCGATAACCGATCCGACACTCACCCCGGGATCGATTCGCCCCTTGTCCGGCCCGACTCATAACGAGTAAGTACCTCGATCTTCTTTGCGCTCGGCGAAGAGGTATCGAAGCTCAAGCTGAGCCATTGGTCGCAGATACGCCGGGCTACCTCGATACCGATCACGCGACCCCCGAGCGCCAGGATCTGACAGTCGTTCGACAGCACAGATCGCTCGACGGAGTAATGGTCGTATGCAACCGCTGCGCGGATCCCGGCCACCTTGTTCGCGCTGATAGCCATGCCGATCCCGGTACCGCAGATCAGGATCGCGCGGCCGACTTCGCCCGCAGCGACTGCCTCCGCCACCCGGAGTCCGACGGCAGGATATGGGAGCGACGCGTCCGACGACTCGACGCCGTAATCGACCACTTCGAACGACGGCGCCAAGTGCCTGCGCAGCGCCTCTTTCATCTCGTACCCGTACGCATCCGCACCGATACCAAGGGGAAATTCGTCCATGGCTACTGCTCCTCCCTTGTCCGCGAACGTGCTGTTTGTCGGTCGATTAATCCCGCTAGTGCCCGGCTCGTTCTGTCACCAACGGGGCGAGTTGCTCGGCGACCAGCCGGAGATGGTCGAGATCGAAGATGTCGAGGACCTGGAGGTAGAGTCGGCGAGCTCCAAACCCCGCAAACAGGCGGATCTTCTCCGCTACCTCGTCGACGGTTCCCCCGAGGCCCGCAGACCTGAGCTCATCGAGGTCCCGACCGATCCGTTCGGCTCGGCGCTTCGCATCGCTCACGCTCTCGCCGACGCATAATGCCTGGGCCGCGGAAAACACGATCGACGCCGGGTCGCGACCGATGTGCTCACACGCAAGCGCGACCCGTTCGAACTGTGCGCGGGTGACCTCCGGTTGACGCACCGGGACGTTGTACTCGTCCGCGAACTTCGCCGCCAGCCTCGGCGTCACCGTCGGACCGGCGCCACCGATGAGGATGGGCGGATGCGGCTGCTGCGCAGGTTTGGGCAGCCCCGGGCTGTCGACGATCTCGTAGTGCTTCCCGCGGAACGAGAACAGCTCCCCGGCCGGCGCCTCCCAAAGCCCGTGCACGATCGCGAGCTGCTCCTCGAGGTGCTCGAAGCGCGTCGCGACCGAAGGGAATGGGATGCCGTACGCGCGGTGCTCGGCTTCGTACCAGCCTGTACCGAGGCCGAGCTCGACGCGCCCGCCGCTCATTGCGTCGATCTGGGCGACGGCGATGGCCAGCGGTCCGGGACGCCGGAACGTCGTCGGGGTCATCAACGTGCCGATCCGGATCCGGTGCGTCTCACGTGCGAGTCCGGCGATCGTCGTCCAGGCATCGCAGGGCCCGGGGGCGCCAGAGCCGTCGCCCATATGTAGATAGTGGTCCGAACAGAAGACGCCGTCGAAGCCCAGCGCCTCCGCCTCCTGGGCCAGCCGGAGAACGTCGAAGTATGTCGCGCCCTGCTGGGGCTCAATCAAGATCCTGAGCCTCATCGGCTCACCCGGCAAGGAAGAAGTCAGTTCCATTTGATCACCGGAGATATCGAGTCGGCGCTGCCGCGCTCACGGACGGACTGGTAGAACTCGGGTGCCTCCGACGGAGCCAGGCGGTCGGTGATCAGGTCATTCGCGTGCAACGAGCCCGACGCGATCGA
>JAODBN010000040.1 GCA_025463965.1 Acidimicrobiaceae bacterium | reverse complement strand
CTGATGTTCCCGCTGGAGATGAACCGGCGCACGCGCAAGCACCTGGAGGCGCAGGTGAGCGATCGGGTGGAGACGCGCAACGCGGTCGAGCAGATCCTCACCGGCGGTCAGCTCAACCTCTCGGCTGGTCAGCTTGAGTCGGCGATCCCGCTGTACCCGCACCAGAAGGAGGCAGCCGCTCTCGCGACCACGACGGGGCAGCTGCTGCTGCTCGACCAAACCGGTGCCATGAAGACCGGGAGCATCCTCTCGGCGCTTGCGAACCCCGATCTACTACCTGCCGTCGTGGTTGCTCCGCCGCACCTGCAGAAACAGTGGCTCGCCGAGCTGCACCGGTTCTTCCCGATGCTGCGCGGGCACATCGTCACCAACGGCCGCGTGTACGACCCAGCGACGAAGCGGGGGATGCACGGCCACGACCCCGACGTGCTCATCATCAGCTACGGCCGCCTGGCGGGCTGGGCCGATCACCTGCGAGGGAAGGTGCGGACGGTCGCCTTCGAGGAGGCCCACGAACTTCGCCACGCCGGCACGCACAAGCACAACGCCGCGCGTGAGATCGCACACACTGCCGCTCTGCGAACCGGTCTGACCGCGACCCCGGTGTTCAACTACGGCGACGAGATCTTCAACATCATCGACGGTGTCATAGCGCCGGGCATCCTCGGCGAACGGCGCGAGTTCTACGCCGAGTGGTGCGTCCCGGTCGGCAACGGCAAGCAGGCGGTCAAGGATCCGGCGGCGCTCGGCAGCTACCTACGCGACCTCGGCATCGTGCTGAAGCGCACCCTGAAGGAGGTCGGGATCAACCTCCCGGGGCTGCTGCCGATGCCCTTCGAGGTCGCCGTCGACGGCGACGAGTTCAACCACCTGGCGGCCGACGCCGAAGCCCTCGCGCGCCAGATCGTCGAACGCTCAGGCTCAGCCTTCGAGTTGATGCAGGCCAGCGGCGAGTTCGACATGCGCATGCGCAAAATCACGGGCGTCGCCAAGGCCGGGCCGGTCGCGGGGCTCTGCAAGATGCTGCTCTCCGATCCCAGCGTCAGCAAGCTCGTGCTGTTCGGCTGGCACCGCGAGGTCTATGACATCTGGCTGCAGCAGCTCGCCGAGTTCCACCCGCTGATGTACACGGGCACCGAGTCGCCGGCGACCAAGCACCGCAACAAGAACAGCTTCATCGAGAAGGCCGAGCACCGCATCCTGATCGTCTCGCTGCGCTCCGGTGCTGGGCTCGACGGTCTGCAGTTCGTCAGTCACACGACCGTGCACGGGGAGCTCGACTGGAGTCCCGCTCCGCACACCCAAGGCGACGGCCGCCTCGACCGACCGGGCCAGACGATGCCGGTCCTCAGCTACCGGCCGTACTGCGAATACGGCACCGACCCGCTGATGCTCCAGAAGCTCGCCGAGAAGCGCCAGCTCGCGCGGCGGGGCGGGCAGGTCGAGGACGAGCTGGTGCCGCAGCTTGTGCTGGAGGTGGCGTGACCGTCTCCTGGGAGATCCGCGAGGGCGACTGCATCGAGGTGATGCAGGCTATGCCGGAGTCCTCGATCGACTCGGTCGTCTGCGACCCGCCCTATGGCCTGGAGTTCATGGGCAAGGACTGGGACTCATTCGGCCGCGACACCGGGAACGGTGCCAACCGCAGCAGTGCGGAGGGCCGCGGGATTAACAGCTTCCAGGCCGGGCGGCCCTTTCAGGCGTGGACGGAGACGTGGGCGCGCGAGGCGCTACGGGTACTGAAGCCGGGCGGCCACCTGATCGCTTTCGGAGGCACACGCACCCATCATCGACTCGCCGTCGGCGTTGAGGACGCAGGCTTCGAGATCCGCGACTCGCTGATCTGGCTCTATGGCTCGGGGTTTCCGAAGTCGCTCAACCTCGACGGCGCGCACGAGGGCTGGGGCACCGCCCTCAAGCCAGGCCATGAGCCAGTCGTCGTCGCTCGCAGGCCGCTGGAGGGGACCGTTGCAGCGAACGTCTTGGAGCACGGCACGGGCGCGCTGAACATCGACGGGTGCAGGATCGCGCACGCGACCGTCAACGGAGGCAACCTCGCCGAGAATCCCCATCTACGCGAGTCGATCAAGAACACCGGCTCGACCTTCGGCGCTGACGGCGAGCTGGTACAGAACGCGACTGGCCGCTGGCCCGCCAACATCGTCCTCTCCCACACGGAGGACTGCGTGTGCGTCGGCGAGCGACGGGTGCCGACCGGCACGGCAGTCGCGTCTATGGAGACGGTCGAGACGTGGGACTGCGCGCCGGGCTGTCCAGTCGCGGCGCTCGATGAGCAGAGCGGCGAATCGAGGTCCAGCGGCGGCCGGATCGGGCAGAAGCCAGAGACGGGAAGCATCTATGGCGGCGGCAAGGGGCTCGGGTATGACGGTTACACCGCTGGCGATCCAGGCTTCGGCGACACAGGCGGAGCCTCGCGCTTCTTCTACTGCGCGAAGGCGAGCCGTGCCGAGCGCAACGCGGGGCTGAACGACTTCGAGAAGCGGCCGCTGCTCTGGAGTGACGGCGAGCAGAGCCCAGGCACCTTTCAATCGGACGGCACGGATCGCTCAGCGCAGAACTTCCACCCGACCGTGAAGCCGATCGAGCTGATGCGCTGGCTTGTGCGGCTGGTCACGCCGCCGAACGGGATCGTGATGGACCCGTTCACCGGCTCGGGCACGACCGGCTGCGCGGCCGTCTTGGAGGGCTTCGACTTCATCGGCATCGAGCGCGACAAGGACTACCCGGCGATCGCCAGGGCGCGGATCGCGTTCTGGGCCAAGCATCCGGACGGTCTGCCGATCGACAAGGCACTCACGGCCGAGCGCACACGCCGGGCGCAGAGCGACTCGGGACAGCTCAGCTTGGAGGCCGCGTGACGACGGCCGTCCTCCAGCAGAGCGAGGCGCAGTTCGAAGCTGCCGTGGTCGAGTTCGCCAAGCTCTGCGGCTGGAAGGTCTTCCACCCGTTCGACAGCAGACGCTCGGAGCCGGGCTTCCCCGACCTGACGCTCGTGCGTGCAGGGCGGCTGATCTTCGCCGAGCTGAAGTCCGACAAGGGCCGCGTGAAACCGGAGCAGCAGGCGTGGCTTGATGCACTGGACGGCCTGCGCCTGGTCGCGGTCAAAGTCTACGTCTGGCGGCCGAGCCTCTGGCCGGAGATCGAGACGGTGCTCGCGTGACCAAGACGATCGACGAGATCCTGAACGACAACTTCGAGCAGGAGGAACGCGAACGAGCCGAACGCAAAGTGGTGCTGAGTGATCCGTTCAAGCGTCCTAGGACTGAGCCGGGGCGAGCACTCCCGAACCACGGCCACATCACGAAGCGCAGGCCGTCGGCGAGCTTGGGCGGGCGGCACTCATGAGGGTCTGCGCTTGCGGCTGCGGATCGCTGATGACAGGGAAACACTCCTCGGCTAAATACGCCTCTGACGCTTGTCGAGCACGTCACTGGAAGGAACGGACCAAGTACGGGGACGATTCACGGCGGAACGGCAGGAACGGCGATTTCTGGCGACGCCTAGCAGTCATCCAACGACGTAGGCCAGCGAGGAGGGCGGCATGACCGGAACAGCCCTCATCCGTCCGACGAGCGCGAAGGCGTGGGACTTGCGCTCATCGTGGGCCGCAGGCTGGCGAGTCTCGGTTACGACCGACCTGCACGACAGACAGCGCATTGAGGGCATCGTGACACGGGTGGCAGCGACCGATGCCTATGCGCGGGTCGCCGGCCTGGTCATCCCGCTCGAACGCGTGCTCGCCGTCCACAAGCCCTCCCGCCTGGGCGACAGTAAAGCGGGCAAGGTGTGGGCCGGTAAGGCTCGGCTGACGCCCCCTCAGAGCGAGCAGTTGTTCGGCCCGGCAGAGAGGGAGGGGTCGTGAGCGCGAGTAGCCTCAAGCTCGGCGTGGGTGCGGACGGCCCGTGGGAGAACCGCGAGGCTCTGATTCGTGCGAGGCATCCGAATCCCGCTGCGGTCGGGGGCTGGCTGAACGACACCTACTCGGTGCAGCTGTTCCGCCGCCCCACACATCCGGGCATCGACCACCTTTGCGTCAGGCGCCACGACGAAGGCACCGAGATCCCGTGGCCGCACATGCAGCGGATCAAGGACCGGCTGGCCGTAGACGGACCCGATCGTTGGGGACTAGAGGTCTTCCCACCCGCACTCGCGGTCGTCGACAACTGCAACCTCCGGCATATCTGGGTGATGCCCATCGGCTGGGAGCCGCCCGTAGACCTTCGGGACGTGAAGGTGTGACCCCCTCCAACCCCATAACCGACCAGCGTGAGGAGGACTAATGGAGGATCAAGACACTCTTGTGCGGATCAGGGAACTACTGGGGCGGCAGCACAGCGATTCCAGCCCCGAAGGACGCCGCCGCTACCTAGCCTATTTGCTCGCGGCTGAGGCCACCGAACCCGTGAACGACAGCCTGCGCGAGTCAATCGCCGAGCTATCGGCGCACTATGAGGCAGCGTGAGGAGGACTGATGGCTGACCCGCACAAGGATTTCCATGCACAGCAGGACTGGTATTTCAGGCGCGACGAGATCGGGAGCGTCGTGATTCGTCACGGCAACGGTCCCGACTGCGATGAGGTTGTGCTCGACGTGCGGACTTGGGCTTCGGTTGTCGCGCACGTCAGCTTGGAGGGCGACTCCTCGGACACCTTCAATGCGGCCTTTCGCTTTCACACCGCCGGAGCCGTGCGTGAGGAGACGAAGCGATGACGGGGGAGGCGAGACTGAGAACGAATCGAGGTGGCCCGCACTGCGCGGCAGAGTGCGAGGACTGCGGCGAGCGGTGGTACGGCGACGGCACATCGAAGGCCGACAACGCACGGGCGGCAGCTAAGCGCCACGCCGAGCACACGGGGCATACCGTGTTCGTGGAGCGGAGCGTCGGCACCTACTTCAATCGGAAGTCCTGATGTCCCACCCTGAGAGCGAGCACACACCCGCCGGGCGACTGCGTTGCCTGATCGGGCGTCACAAGTGGGGCCAGCATCCCGCCTTCGACTTTCCGTGCGTCCGTCAGTGCGTGCGTTGCCTGCGTGTCGAGGAGCGGTGCTTCGTGGCTAGGCGCTGGCTGCGTGTTAGACACCTGGACGGCCTGAGCGAGGCCGGTACGCGTGCTCTGATCTGGCAGCGCAGCGTGGCAAAGCAACTGAACGACCAGCTACAGCGACGAGGTGATCCGCGTGCAATCTGGTAGCCCGAGCGAGCACACACCCGGTAAGGGGGAGCGGGAGCCGCCTCGCGTGTTGACGCCTAGAGTCGCGCAGGCTGCTCGTGTTATCAGTCGGGAGGTCTGGGGCGAGCCGTATCGGGAAGGGCGCGGCGCGATGCACCATGCGGGCGGTGGCTACTGGCGTGCTGAGCTGCTACGTCGCGCCGACCACTGGGAGGCTCTTGCACGAGCCGCGCGAATCTGCGCTAGGGCACTTCCCCAAGACCCGAGAGGAGAGCAGAGCCGATGAGTGACAGGCGGGGCATCTCAGCTTCTCGGCCACGGTGTCTTTCCGAACTTGTCCCATACCCCTATAAGGCACGAGCACGCCGATCCGTGACAGTGGAGGTCGACGATGCCTGACACACCAGGACGCCAGGTCGTCGAATACTGGATCGGCGACTTCGACAGTAGCGGGGCCGTGATCGTCTTCTACACCAACAACGACTCACAGCAAGGCATCGCTGGCGGATCGCTCAGGCGTGGTCCGTTCAAGGTTCTGCGCTGTCGTCTGTGGGCACGGCGTAATGGCTGCGGCTGGCCCCAGAGG
>JAODBN010000019.1 GCA_025463965.1 Acidimicrobiaceae bacterium | reverse complement strand
CGGGCTGCGGTTGGGAGCGCCGAGGCCGCCCTCGACCAGCTCGCGTAGGCTGGTGCCGACGAAGTGGTCCCAGCTGCGGCTGCACATGTCCCTGCACTCGAGCTTGTCGTTCAGGCCGCGGTGCTCGAAGTTGACCTCACAGGAGCCGTTGTCGATCGGCGTGATGGTGAACGTCGGCTGGGTGCCGACCCAGTCTTCCATGAAGGTGCACTCAGCCACCGTCCAGCGGACGGTCGTCGGGCGAGTCGCCTCATCGACGCGGACGAGGAGCGGCGGCTGATCCGCCACCATCGGAAACCGCAGCTCGCCGCCGGTCAGGCCCGAGCCTGTCACCGGGCTCCACCAGGCGGTGAGCGCCTCGGTCGCGGTGACGGCGTCGAACACGACGTCAGCCGGGGCGTTGACACGGACGGTGGTGCGGTAGTCGGTGCTGGTTGTCACTGGGTCTCCTTAAGTTGAAGTGGAATATAGCAACCTGTTGATTGCTATATTATGGCAACCCTAGGGTTGCGTCAAGTGCTCCTGCGGCAGACTGACAGTCAGGGGACTTTGAGGTTCGAGACTGCTCGGCGCGCAGCGGATACCAGCGGGGCCGTTGACGACGCCGAGTGTCGTGTGCGACGGCCGGAGACCTAGCCGAGGCTTCCCAACGTGCCGGTCGACGCGCAGCCAACTCCACGTGCCAGATTCGGCGATCTGTTAACGCGCGCCCAAAACGAGCAACCCATACATGCCATAAGTGCCGTTATCTCGAGCGTCTCAGCCAGCATGGCCTCTAGGCAGCCGCTCTGCGTTGAAGACATGTCATCGACGAGGAATCAGTGCTGGACGCGTCGCTCGCCGAGGGCACGACCGAGCTGTTCGCGCAATGCGAAGTTTTCGGTGCGGAGCCGGCTGATGTCTTCCCGAGCGGCATTGAGGCGTTGGCGGAGCGACTCGAGGGTTGCTCGTTGCGCGACGGGGATAGTCGTGCGCGCCACCTCGGAACCATCGCGACGGAGCTCGATGATCACCTCGCGCAGGTCTGCCTGGGTGTAGAGCCATCCCCGGGAAACTCCGGCGGCTCGGGCGACGGAGCTGAAGGTGAGACTTCCGCCACTCCGGTCGAGCTCCTCGATGGCGGCGCGTCCGCGACAGACGGCGGCGTTGTGGCGAGCAGCGGCAGCTCGTCGGAGATGGTGACTGTTGTCGGCGCGAGTCAAGAGCTTGCCTCGTTGTCGAGGTTCTCAAGAGCAGGAATGATCCGCTCGAGGCTGTCTTGGACGCGGCGGAGGTTCTCGGCCAGGCGGAACTGGCCATTGGCGTCGGCGCGGGCAATGAGCTTGGTGTTGACGGTCGCCTGTTGGCGGTGGATGTCGAGAAACTCCGGAGTGGTCTGGAAGTCCGGGCAGGTGAGACAGGCGTTGGGATGTGGGCAATCCTGTTGCGGTGGTCGTCCGCAGTAGCCGTTGGGGAGGCTGTCACGGACGCGAGCGAGGTTGTGCTTGACCCACTCGGCATCCGCCGTGAGAGCGTCGGGGTCGTAGGGCAAGGCATCGCCGGCGGTGTTGACCCGTTGCTGGCAGTAGCGCTCGAAGGCGTCGCGCACGGTGTGGTCGTGGATCTGGGCATAGCGGGCGGTCATGCGCGGGCTGGCGTGGCCGAGCAGCTTCTGGATGACATGTTGGGGCACCCCGGCATTGATTAGCCGGGTGCCGACAGTGTGGCGGAACTGATGCGCATGGACCCGCACTCGCTGACCGGCTTCGTCGCGCACGTCGATCGCGTTCTGCCAGTTTCCAAGTTGGTGGGAGAGGCTGCCGTGCGCGTAGGGCTTGGAGCCGTCGGGGTTGTCCGCGATCCCGGGGAAAAGCCACGGTGAGCCGTCCGGCCACCGGCGACGAACGTGGTCTTGTTGCGCACGGATGGTCTCGGTAGCCTTGGCGCTGAGCGGGATCAGCTGCTTGGTCCGCACCTTCACGTTGTCGAATCGCAGGCACGGTCCTCCGGCGCTGTCGACGACGATCGGGTTGAACGCCAGCACCGACGCATCGCCACCTCGGATCCCTGTCTCCATCAGCACGATCAGGAGATGGCGGACGGTTGGGTTGCGCAGTCGGGCGAGGTTGGCATCGGACTCGAGCTGGGCCATCACGAACTCGGGAATGAACTTCGGGACGCTGTCGGGTGGACGGCTCACCTCCTCCTCGTAGATCACCGCGTTGACGGGAAGACCGGGCAAGGTGTCGTGCCGGTGCCCCCAGTCGAGAAGGACCTTGACGAAGGTGAGGGTGTGCGACCGGGTATTCGTCGACCACCGGCTCGAGGCCATCCACGACAAGAACGTCTCCAGCAGCTCGCGGGTGATGTCGGACTGGTCGCGGACTTCGGGGTGCTCGGCGAGGAAGGCCGAAAAGCGCGCCAGGGACTGCGCGCCGGAGTCGATCGTGGAAAAGGAGTAGCCCGCGCCGAGACGAAAACGCGACCAGCGTTTGACCACGTCGCGCAGCCAAGCCTGCTCGATGACGGCGAAGCGAGCGACGTTGCGACCTCGACGAGCGGGAACGCCGAGACGGACGGCGTCCCAGGTGTCCTTCTCGTACTCGGCTTCGACGGCGTCACCGCCGCCGGCAACAAACTCGAGGCGTGGACGGAGATGGCGGGCTGCGCCGGACGATGTCACGAACCGACCCCCACGCGCTCCCAGACGCCCGCACGTTGCAGCGCCTCTCGTACATCGGCGGGATCGAGGTGCACATAGGTCTGGCTCGTCGTCGTCGACGACCGGTGAGTGAGCAGCCGGGCGACAACCTCGATGGCGACTCCCGAGCGGATCAGCTCGGTCGCGTGGGTATGACGGAGCATGTGGAGCGTGAAGTCCACACCCGAGCGAGCGCGGATCCGGCCCACCAGCTGGTGCACCGCCGCGTACGTCATCGGCGCGCCGATCCGGCCCGACCACAGGTTCACGAACACGTAATCGGAGTCCGCCTCGCCGTACTCGGCGTGCATGTAGTCCGAGTAGCAGCGAACGAGGGAGGCGGTCACCGGGATCGTCGCCGGAGAGCGCAACTTCGCTCGAGCACCGTTCGCATTGTCGGAACGCGGCACGATGTGCACCTCTTTGGAGCGGCTCACGAAGTCGGCATGACGCAGCCCGAGGGCCTGGCCGACCCGCATCCCCGTCTCCGCGAGCAGCGCCAACAAGAAGCGGTCACGGGCATGCTCGGGTGTAGCCAGCACCGCCACCACCTCCTCGGGAGAAAGTGTGCGAGGCATCCGCCGAGGGACTGTCAGCTTGACCGGGCGGGTCGGAATCGGCCGGCCCTTGGTGACATGGTGCAGGAGCGGCTTGTAGGACCCTCGGCCGATCCGACGCCATGCCACGAGACCAGTGGCGACGTCGACGCCCGTTCGGGCGTGGTGTTCATAGAACCCGAACACCGCGGCCAGGTGTCTGTTCACGGTGGCCGGCGAACGCACGGCACTGCCGGCGTCGAGCACGATCACGTTCTCGGCCGGAGCTCGCAGCCATGAGACGAACCGGGCAACATCGTCGACATCGACCTTTGCCCAGTCGAGGCCAGTACGATCGAGGAACTCGAACCACAGCTTGAGGCTCGTCGCATACGCCCGCTGAGTATTGGGCGATCGCTCCAACGCGGCGAGATACGCGAGGTAGGACTCGACCGGCTCGACAGGTGCAAGATCATCGCCGAGCACCGTCCACGACACAGCACCACTCACTGGCATCACGACCCGCTGAACGATCACCGGTCGGCTCGGTCAAGTGGGCCAGTGAGCATCTGGTCGAACATACGCAGCGGCTACATCAGTGACGTCGAATGCACCATCAAGCGAACGCGTCCGCGACGCAACTCAAAGCCTTCGTCGGCTACATCAAAGACAGCCCAAGAACCACTTGAGATAAGTGCCGTTCATGGGCAGTCGCGACTTGAACGTCGCACTCGCTCCAGCTTCTGCGCTGCCGGCGTGTCGATCTCTGGGAAGAGATGCCCGTACCGGTCATAGGTGAACGCGACAGAAGTGTGGCCGGCACGTCGGGCGATCTCCGGGGGATCGACCCGGCAAGCGCGAGTAGCGCGACCCCCGTGTGCTTGAGATCGTGCGGGCGAAGCGGACTCAGCTCAGCGGCGAGCACAGCGCGTCGCCAGGGGTGCGTTCGCCAGTCGTCCGCCAGCAGCGGTCGTTCCCCACTTGGCCCGAAGACGTACTTGCCGCCAGGTTGACGATCCAGATGGGCGCCGAGGTCCTCAATGATCGAGGACGGCAACGTCATCGATCGTCGACCGGCTTTCGTCTTCGGTGGTCCCTCGATTGGCCGCCCGAGTACCTGCACCGCGTTGTTCTCGATGCGGATCGATCCAGCGGCGAGGTTCACGTCGCTGCGCCGTAGTCCGCTCGCTTCGCCGATGTGGAGCGTTCCCCACGCCATGACCAACACCATCGTTCGATAGCCCGGCTGGATCGCTGACGCCAAGCGTTCCAGCTCGCTTGGCGTGAGAAAGTGCGCCTCGCTGCGAACGATGCGCGGTAGCTGGACCCCTTTGGCCGGACTCGACTCGATGATCCCCCGCTCAACTGCAACAGCGAGGAGCTGATCGAGGACAACGTAGGTGCGTCGCACGGTCGATGGAGCGAGTCGTTGCGAAAGGTGGTCGATCCATTCCTGAACGTCGGCGCGTTCGAGACGACCGAGCTGTGCGTCGCGAAAGAACGGCAGTACGTCGCGACCAAGCGCCTCTCGGTCACGGACCCGCGTCGAAGGCCTATGGCCCGCTCTCGTCTTCCACCACGACTCCGC
>JAODBN010000426.1 GCA_025463965.1 Acidimicrobiaceae bacterium | reverse complement strand
CTCGTCGCTAGCGGCGGCTCTGGACGGCAGCGATTCCCGGGTCGCCTCGGTGGACGAAAAGCCCTACCGACGCTCTCCGGCAGCACCGTTCATCACCTCCACGCTCCAACAAGAGTCGGCTCGAAAGCTGCGCTTCTCCGCTCAGCGCACGATGCAGACCGCCCAGCGCCTCTACGAGCAGGGCTACATCACCTACATGCGCACCGACTCGACCACGTTGTCGGAGACCGCCCTTGCAGCCGCCCGGTCCCAGGCCCAGGAGCTCTACGGTCCGGGCGCGGTCCCCGACCGGCCGCGCACCTACGACCGGCGGGTGAAGAACGCCCAGGAGGCCCACGAGGCGATCCGCCCGTCCGGGGAGCGCTTCCGCACGCCTTCCCAGCTCGGCTCGGAACTGCGCGGCGACGAGCTGCGTCTCTACGAGCTCGTGTGGCAGCGCACCGTGGCCTCGCAGATGATCGACGCCACCGGCGTCACCGCCCGGGTCCGGATCGCTGCCGCCACCCGGAGCGAGTCGTCGGTCGTCCCCGCCGGCACCCCTGTCGAGTACGCCGCGTCCGGCACCGTCATCACCTCGCCCGGGTTCCTTCGCGTCTACCGGGAGGACTTCGACGAGGAGGACGGCCGCGAGCGCCAGGACGGCGACGTCCGCCTGCCTCCGCTCGCCGTCGGCGAGGAGCTGACGCTCACCGACTCGACCGCCGAGGGCCACGCCACCAAGCCGCCCGCCCGCTTCACGGAGGCCTCCCTCGTCAAGCGCCTGGAGGAGCTTGGGGTGGGCCGGCCGTCCACCTATGCCGGCATCCTGCAGACGGTGCAGGACCGCGGCTACGTGTGGCGCAAGGGCTCGGCCCTCGTCCCGTCCTTCACCGCCTTCGCAGTCGTCGGCCTGCTCGAGGAGCACTTTGCCGCCCTCGTCGACTACGGCTTCACCGCCTCGATGGAAGACGATCTCGACGAGATCGCCGGTGGCTCCGAAGAGGTCGTCCCTTGGTTGGAGCGCTTCTACTTCGGTCGCACCGAGGCGACGGGTACGAGCCCCGAGCCGCGGCCGTCCACCAGCGCCAACGTCCCCGACCGTGACGGTGCGGCCGTCAGGATCCGAATCGGGGTCGACGGGGAGCACGGGCTCAAGGAGGCGGTCTCCGAGCGCCTCGACCGGATCGATGCCCGCGAGGTGAATTCGATCCCGCTCGGCGCGGACTCCAACGGAGAGCTCGTCGTCGTGCGCGTCGGTCGCTATGGCCCCTACCTACAGCGCGGCGAGGAGCGGGCCTCGGTTCCCGACGGCTTGGCACCTGACGAGCTGACGCTCGAGCGCGCCGAGGAGCTGCTGTCGGCCCCCTCCGGTGACCGTCCGCTCGGGAACGACCCGGAGACCGGGCTCCCGGTGCTCGCCCGGGCGGGCCGCTTCGGCCCCTACGTCCAGCTCGGGGAGGCCGTCCAGGGCGGGGAAAAGCCCCGAACCGCATCGCTGTTCAAGTCGATGCAGCTCGACGCGGTGACCTTGGAGCAGGCCCTGGAGCTACTGCGACTCCCGAGGGTGCTCGGAGCGGACCCCTCGACCGGGGAGGAGGTCGTCGCTCGCAACGGCCGGTACGGCCCCTATGTGCAACGCGGGAGCGAGTCGCGCAGTCTCGAGCGCGAGGAGCAGCTCCTCGAGGTCACCCTCGAGGAGGCCCTCGCGCTCATCGCTCAGCCGAAGGAGCGCCGTTTCTCGCGCGCCGCCGCGGCCCCGCTGAAGGAAGTGGGCGTCGACCCAGCAAGCGGGCAGCCGATCGTCCTGCGGGAGGGCCGCTTCGGGCCCTACGTGACCGACGGCACGGTCAACGCCTCACTGCGCAAGAGCGACGACCCCGAGCAGCTGAGCTTGGAGCGGGCCGCCGAGCTGCTCGCCGACAAGCGGGCAGCCGGTCCCTCGACGGGCCGCCGGGGCGCGAAGAAGGCCGGTGCGAAGAAGTCCCCGGCGAAGAAGGCCGCTGTCAAGAAAGCCGGGGACAAGAAGGCCGCTCCGGCAAAGAAGACCGTCGCCAAGAAGTCGCCGGCAAAGAAGACCGTCGCCAAGAAGTCGCCCGCGAAGAAGGCCGTCGCGAAGAAGGCCGGCGCGAAGAAGTCGGCGTCGGGCAACGCGGAAGGCGCTGGGGCCCCGCCGGCCTAACCTGAGCCAATGAACGTGGCGACGACCCATCGTGGCGTGCCACCGGTGCTGGGCGGGATGGTCGGCCAGCCGCAGGCCCTCGCCGTGCTTGCTCCCTCGGTGTCGGCTCCGGTCCACGCCTACCTCTTCTCCGGTCCACCGGGAAGCGGCAAACGGGACGCCGCTCGCCGCTTCGCCGCCGCGCTCGTCTGCCCCGATGGGGGGTGCGGATCGTGCGTCTCGTGCGGGGAGGTGCTCGCCGGGCGCCACCCGGACGTCACGGTGGTGGAGCGCCGGGGGGCGGCCATCTCGGTCGACGAGGCTCGTGCAGTCGCCACGCTGGCCCAGCGCTCGGCTCGCCAATCGCCGCGCCAGGTCATCGTGCTCGCGGACTTCCATCTCGTCGACGAGGCAGCGCCGGCGCTCCTCAAGACGATCGAGGAGCCGCCTCCGGGCACGGTGTTCGTCGTGCTCGCCGACGGCACGCCACCGACGCTCGCCACGATCGCCAGCAGGTGCGTGCCGGTCGAGTTCCGCCCCTTTACCGAAGGGGTCCTCGAAGAGCTGCTGGTCGCCGAGGGGATTCCGAGCGAATTTGCCGGGCCGGCCGCGGCGGGCGCCGCCGGACGGCTCGACCGGGCGCGCCTTCTCGCCGGCGACCCGGGTTTCGCCGTTCGCCAAGGGCGCTGGCGGGCGGTCCCCGACCGCATGGACGGGACCGGAGCGACCGTGGCCGTGCTCGCCTCCGAGCTGGTGGACGCCGCAGACGAGCTCGTCGAGGTGCTCCGGCAGCGACAGGCCGCCGAGACCGACGCGGCCGCTGAAGCCGCGACGGCGGCGGGGGAACGGGCCATCCCGGGGCGCCAGGCAATGGAAGAGCGCCACCGACGCGAGCAGCGACGGCTGCGTACCGACGAGCTTCGAGCCGGGCTGGCGACACTCGCCGGCGCCTATCGCACCCGGCTCGTCGGCTCGAGCGGCCGACGCGCCCTCGCCGGCGCGCTGTCCTGCTGTGCGGTGATCGACGAGGCCGCAGAGGCGCTGGTGCGCAACCCGAACGAAACGCTCTTGCTCCAAGGTCTGCTGCTCGCCCTGGACGAGGCCGAGCGGGGTTAACACCTCGCGGCTGCACTCTCGCCAAGCCGCCAGGATCTGGCGCCGGCCGGTCGTGCGGTCCTCTCGAAGCGACGGTCCGGCCCCGGACCCAGCTCGCCCGGTATCATCCGCGCGCACCCCCGGCAGCATGACCGCGGCCAGCGCCGCTCGAGGTTGGCGGGGGAAGCAGTCGGCGAGGCCAGGGCCGCAGCCGGGGCCCACCTGGCGGTAATGCAGGCGAGGACAAGGGGATCACCGGAAATGGCCATCGCCGAGAAGTCGCTCCCGGAGAGCGACGAGCCGTTCCACATCGAGCAGCACGGCATCGACTTCGTGCCCGAGACCGAGCGGTGGGCGCGGCCGCGCCACCTGCTCGGGATGTGGTCCGGCGCGATCGTGAACTTCGAGATCCTCGTCTACGGCGCGGTGCTCATGAGCTTCGGGGTCTCCTTCTTGCAAGCAGTTATCATCATCGTCGTAGGCAACCTCAGCTACCTGCTGCTGGGCCTGACGAGCCTGCAGGGCCCCCAGGCGGGCACGACGACCTTCGTCATCAACCGCGCCCCCTACGGCCAGAACGGCAACCGCCTGATCGCCCTGTTCAACTGGGCGACCCAGGTCGGTTTCGAGACCGAGGGCATCTTCATCCTGGTGCTCATCGGCGAGGCGCTGGCAGCGAAGGCCGGATTCGCCTCCGGGACTCCGATGAAGGTGGTGTTCATCCTGGTGGCCGCCGCCATCCAGCTCCTGCTCCCGTTGCTCGGTCACGCCACGATCGTGAAGAGCCTCCAGGTGCTGCTCGTGCCCTTCGTGGCCCTCTTCGTGATCATGGCCGTCCTGACGGTGGGGAAGGTCCATGTGGGCAGCTTCTCGAACGGGGCGAGCTGGCAGGTGTTCATGCAGGGCCTCGCCTTTGTGGTCGTGACCTCGGGCCTCGGCTGGACCGAGAACGGCAACGACTACTCGCGCTATCTGCCCCCGGACACCGAGCCCCGCCGGATCGTCGGAGCGGTGTTCACCGCCACGTTCATCCCCTCGGTGTTGCTGATGACCCTCGGGGCCGCGGTGGCGACCTACGTGAAGAACGCCGGCGACAATTCCGGGGTGACGAACATTCCACACGCCTTCTCCAGCTGGTTCGTGGTGCCGTTCTTCGTGGTGGCCATCCTCCAGGTGTTCGCCATCAACAGCCTCGACCTGTACTCCTCGGGGGTGACGCTGCAAGCCATCGGACTGCGCATCAAGCGTTGGCAGGCGGTGTTCTTGGACACCGTCATCTGCTGTGGCCTCACCGCATACGGGATCTTCGACTCCTCCTTCAACCGGCTGCTGACCGACTTCGTCGTCTGCGTCATCGTCTGGATCGGGCCGTGGACGGCGATCTTCCTCGTGGACTGGACGATGCGGCGCAAGCGCTACGTGCCGTCCGAACTCCAGCGAACCGCTGGAGGCCTCTACTGGCGCACCGGAGGGATCCACTGGCCGGCGATCGTCGCCCAGGCGCTCGGGACCTTCGCGGCCCTCATGGGTCTCGTCACGCCCTTCTATACGGGATTGATCTCCCAGGCCACAGGCTCCGGCTTCAACCAGGCCGACTTCAGTGTCTTTCTCGGAGTCGGCGTCGGTGGCCTCGCCTACTACCTCCTCGCCCACCATTCGCTGCGTCGCGAAACGGACCTCCAGGACCGGCTGCTCGAGGCGAGCTGAGTCGCTAGCCGCCGACGGGCTGACCGCCGGCGAGCGGTCTGGGCGCGAGTGCCAGGCCGACGACCTTTGTGTCGGGCACCAAGCCGGCGACGGCGCAGGAAGCGGGCTGGGTGCTCGTCGAAGGATGGACCACCACCCTCCACCCCGTCAGCCCGCCCAGGGCGAGATCGCTCGCGACGATCCGCTCGGCAACCGCGAGACCCACACAGCGCGAGCCGAAGGTGTTCTCGAGGGTGAGCGCGAGAGCGCCCACCGCTTGGCTACCGGGAGCCGGCGACAGCGCACGAGGCAGGTCGAGGCGAGTGCACAGCACATCGTCTCCCGGAAAGACTCCGATCCCCCCGCTCGGAAGGATGCAGGCAACGAGCGGCGAATTGCTCGGAGCACCGAGGGCGCCCGAGCTCGCCAGCGCGGCGCAGCCCGCGAGCGGGTCCGAGCTGGATCCGAGCTGTGCCGCTGCCTGATAGCTCGAGAGGCTAGGTCCGGCGAAACAGCTCACGGTGATCGCTTGCGAGGGCTGTTGGACAGCAGCCACGTAGCCGCCTCCGCCCGCCGCCAGCACGACTGCGCCTGCGGCCGGCAGGAGCAGGCCCCGGCGGCGCCACCATGGGCGGGGAGCCACGGCCGTACCGGCGAGGACCGACTTGAAGAGCGCCTCGCCACGCATGCTCCGCCCCGCCGCGCCAACGGTGGAGGGTTGGATCGGGTTCGCCGCTCGTAGCCGGACCATGAGGTCGTCGTCTCCGAGCGGGGAGCCCGTCATCGCTCCTCCTTGGCGGAGGACGATCGGGGTTTGGAGCGCTTGGCGCGTGAGGGTGTCGGGGCGTCGGGCCCCGTAGCGCCGAGACGCCCGAGCTCGGAGCGAAGCGACTGGCGGGCGCGGTGCAGGCGGATGGCGAAGGCGTTCGGGCTGCAACCCAGGACCGCAGCAGCCTCCGCGTGGGAGAGTTCCTCCCAGGCGTCGAGCCGCAACACCTCGCGCTCTTTCGGGCTGAGCCGGGCGAGGCCCTCGTGCACGAGGGCCTCCTGGTCGGTCGAATCGCTCTCGGACGAACGTGCGCGCAGCGCCAGGCGCCGGGCAAGCATTTGGCGTCGTGCGTTGCCGCGCTCCTGGTTGGCGAGCGTTCGCCAGGCCACGCGGTAGAGCCACGTCAGCGTGAACGGCTCAGGGGGCAACCGGTCGATACGGCGCCAGGCGATGGCGAAGGTCGTAGAGAGCACTTCTTCCGCGTCGTCGGGGTCGGCTGCCCTGCGCATGACGTAGGCGAGTACGGCGTCGTAATGGCCGTCAAAGGCCGCGCGAAAACGTGCGATGTCGTCTCGCGGGGCTCTCGTGCTCACGAGGGCGTCACCCCACCTTGCGCTGGACCGACTTACTTGCCGCCACTCCCACGCTACCGCGCCCACACCGCTCCCTTGTCCGGCGTTCTGGCAACCATTTCACATTGAGGGCGGAATTGGCCTCGTGATTGCACTATCCGGGCAGGAGTCTACTCGCGTAAGATGCCACGACTATCCCGTCTTCCCAGCTCAGCGCGCACACGCGCGGCTCATGGCGTTCGGAGGCCGGCCGGCGCTTTGAGAAAGAGGACCGTCATGGGTAGATGGATCAAAGTTGCGGCGATCGCCTCCGCGGTGGCCGGAGCGACCACGGCGCTGGCGGCTCCCGGCGGCGCCGCCACAACGCGTGGTTTCTCCAAGGTGCTCACCGCGCGCATCGCAGCAACCTCGACCACCTCGGGCGTGCTCGCCGCAGAGACCGGCCAACAGGCGTGCGCGATCCTCGCGAGCGGAACGCTCGAGTGCTTCGCGAGCGACGCCGCGATGAACCAGGCGCTCGGCACCAACGCAGGAGCCACCCCCACCCGCTCGAGCGGCATCACTCCGGATACGGCATGCAGCAACAACAACACCGAGTGGCTCTATCTCTACAAAAATGCCAACTTCGGCTCTCCGACGCTCGGAGTGCAGCAGACCAACCTGTGGATCGACCTCCAGAGCTACGGCTTTGGCAACTCGGTCTCCTCATGGGACAACGAGACGGGCTGCTACGCCTACGGAAGCAAGTCCACCTCCGGAGGAGGAAGCCTGCTGACCATGGCGCCCTTCAACTACTCCTCGTACGTGGGCAGCGCCTGGAACGACCAGATGAACTCGGTCGAGATCAGCGGCTGACCCCTCGCAGCGGCCGCCCGGACCACGGTCCCAGCGGCTCATGGGTCGCACGCCGACCCGAACATTTCTCGTCCCGGGAGCGCTTTCTCACCCACGTTGCGCTCTCGGGACGGGAGCTCAGCGTGGTCGGAAGTTCTCGAAGTACCGACTGGGGGTTGGTCCTCGCTGATGCTGGTACTTCGAACCGAGCTCCCCCGAGCCGTACGGCCTGTCTGCGGGGCTCGTCATCCGCAAGAAGCTGATCTGGCCGATTTTCATCCCCGGGTACACGGTGATCGGAAGGTTTGCCACGTTGGACAGCTCAAGGGTGAGATAGCCGTCGAAGCCGGGGTCGACGAAGCCGGCTGTGGAATGGATGAGGAGGCCGAGCCGCCCCAGGCTCGACTTGCCCTCGAGGCGCCCGACGACGTCGGAAGCAAGCGCGACCCGCTCCCGGGTGGCCCCCAGCACGAATTCCCCGGGGTGCAGGATCAGGGCTTCGTCGCCAACGATCTCAACCAGCTCGGTCAGCTCCTCCTGGTCCTCCTTGACGTCGATCACCCGCTGGGAGTGATTGCGGAAGACCCGGAAGTAACGGTCCACATGGAGATCGACCGAGGAGGGCTGGATACAGCCCTCGTCCAGGGGGTCGATCACGATCTGTCCGGCGTCGAGCGCCTCATGGATGGAACGGTCGGAGAGGATCATCGTGAGCCCGCACGATACAGTGGCGGGGCCCAGCGGCGCGGGCCTTCCGGGTGAGACGAAGGTACGTGCCGATGGGACGCCTGGCGGGCGTAGTTCAGCGGCAGAACATCAGCTTCCCAAGCTGAGAACGCGGGTTCGATTCCCGTCGCCCGCTCGCTGTTTTTTCTTCTGTTCTCGCCGGTCAGAACGATTTCGTGCTTTGACCGTAACTGACCGGTGGTGTTGCTGACGACCTGGGATTACGCGCCCAATCGTGCCCGGATCGCGCCCAAGAAGTCGGCAGCCGAAAGTTGGTCGGTGTCGGTGCAACCGCGACCACGACGAACCAACGATCTCCGTCGTGGACCTTGTGGCCGAGTGGATGGCCTTGCTCGGCGGCCCGGAGTCGCAAGCGCGCGTAGACAGTGATCGTTTCGTCGTCCGGCTGCGCGATCGCGAGGGCCGCAAGGGACTGCTCTGTCCCCCGCACACGAAAGTCGCCCCAGTGAGCGCGTTGCATCCTGTAACGAATCTCGGCCACGACTTGGAATGGCACCACGATCGGACGCGAGCCGATTAACAATCGGTGACGCTCGGTGATCGGGTCGCTGCGACCCTCAAGGAGCCAGCTGAGGCGTTCGTGTCGACGACAACCGCTTCGAGCGGTGACGTCATACCTCAGCTAGTGCTGAGTGGAACGCCTCCCACTCTTCCGGCGTCGCGCCATCAACCACCAGCTCGCTGGCGGGAGGAAGTGGCCGCGCCCGCGTGTCACAGCCTCTTCTACCGGCCAAATGTGGACGCCACGTTGGTGGTTCTCTTCGGCGATCGACACGTTGACAGCTTACGACCAACCAGTCCGCGACGGTCCGAGGCCATTTGACCGTCGCTCCCGTCACGGTTGGCGCTCAGCCATGGTGGCAGGCAGAACTACTCGTTACCAGGTCCTTCGATACGCTTAAGGGGTGGCGCGACTAGAACCTGAGCATGGGAAGCGGCCCTAATCACGAACCCGGTCAGCTGCTCGGAGCGATCTTCTCAGCGAGCCCCGATGCAGTCGTCGTAATCGACGACTCGGGCACCATCGTGCTGTCGAGTCCAGCTGTCACCGACCTCTTCGGCTACTTCCCCGAGGAGCTCGTCGGCGAGCCGATCGAGACTCTCGTTCCCCTGGCGCTTCGTGATCGACACCGAGAACATATCCAGCGCTTCTTCGCCGAGCCACGCGCGAGACAGATGGGTGTGGGGTTACAGCTCGCCGGTCAACGTCGTGAAGGGGAAGAGTTCGCTGTCGACGTCAGCCTGACCCCAGTCGAACTTCGCGGCAAGCGGTACGCCGCAGCATTCGTCCGCGACGCTCGCGATCGTCAACAGGCGATCGATCGATTGCATTCGGTGAACGAGATCACCCAGCGGCTGCTGAGCGGCGCCACCGTGCAGACGATCCTCCCGTTCGTTGCCCAGCGAGCGCGCATCCTTAGCCGGTCCGACGCCGTATGGATCGTTACGCCATCGCCATCGGGCGAACTCGAGATCACTTCGGTCGATGGCGCCGGCACCGACGTGCTGCTCGGCGTCACGCTCTCGGCGGAAACAAGCCGCTCGGCCCAAGTGATGCAGACCAGCATCTCAGAGGTGATCGAGGACCTCTCCGTTGCCGCCAATGTGCCTTCTGAGGTCATCGAACTCGGGCTTGGACCTGGTCTGTACGTGCCGCTCGTCGCGGATGAGCGGCGACTGGGCACGCTCGTTCTCGCCCGACTTCGCGGCAAGTCTGCCTATCAGGAACTCGATATCGCATTCGCCGAGGTGTTCGCCAGCTCGACGGCTGCCGCGATCGAGATCGGTGAAGTTCGAGATGAGATTGATCGTCTTGGGATCGTCGCAGAGGACGAGCGGATCGCTCGCGACCTCCACGACACGGTCATTCAGCAGCTCTTCGCCCTTGGAATGTCCCTGCAAGCGACGCGGGCCGCCGTGTCCGGCAAGCCGGGCGAACGCATCGACGCGGCGATCGACAGTCTCGACGGCGTGATCAAAGAGATTCGAAACACGATCTTTCGTCTGCCGGGTCGCACCGAAGAGGCGTCGGGACTTCGCGACGAGATGCTGCGCCTCGCCGACAAGTATCGAGAGGAACTGGGGTTCGTTCCTCGGGTCACATTCGACGGCGCCATCGACCTCGTGATCCCAGAAGCAGTCACGACGCACCTGCTGCAGGTGTTCGGTGAGGGCCTTTCGAACATCGTTCGACACGCAAACGCCGCGAACGTCGAGGCGATGGTGGCGATCGAGGACGGCTGGCTCGTCTTCTCTCTCGTCGATGACGGCATCGGCATCACCGAAGGACCTAAAGGCGGCAACGGGCTACGGAACATGCAGACTCGCGCCGCCAACCTCGGCGGTGTGTGCACGGTGCTTCGTCGGGATCCAAACGGGACCATCGTCGAATGGCACGTCCCATTGAACGCCTGACGCGGCCGCACACGCGTCAGTCGGCCGGCTTCTCGTCGCCGCGAACCATTACAACGAGACAGTGGGCGTGCGTCGCCAAGAACTCGCTCACCGATCCGAGCAACATCGCGGCGAACCCGCCGTGTCTGCGACTTCCGACAACGAGAAGTGCCGCGTCTCGCAATGCGTCTTCAAGAGCAGGGGTAGGGTGGCCGTGGACCACTCGCTGCGTCACCTCGGCGCGGTGGTCGGCTCCGAGGACTTGATCCACGCTCTGTTGGAGCACGATGCGGACATCAGCTTCGAAGTCAACGTTATCCGGCCAGGGGATCATCGCTCCATAGCTCGTCGGCCATTCCCATGTCGCGATCGCGGCAAGAGGTGAGTCGGTGAGGCGGGCTTGTTGCGCGGCCCAATCGAGCGCGGCCTTTGATGAATGCGACCTGTCGATGCCAACCACGACGGTGCACTCGATCGTTGGAGCCGTGTCATTTGTCATCTGTCCTCCATAGTCGGGGCCTCTCGAGCGGCCACTCTCGGATCGCTCCATGCTTCCCAATCTGACCCTTGAATCACGTCGCGATTCAGCCAATGGGCCCCAATTGGCTCATCGACAAAGCGACTTCGCATCTACAGACCGCGCCGTTTGGCAAGGTCGTCACTCGACTCGGGCCGATTGGCCCTATCTCCGTTGAGGCCGCGCGCTCATCCTTGGGCCATGACTACATCCGTGAGCTCGCCATCCGCATCGAGAACCCGCGTCGCGTCGACCAAGACGGAAGCGGACCGGACGCGCGGAGAGTTTGTGCTTCCGAACGGTCAAGGCGTCTTCATTCGACCGATTGAGCCGAGCGATGCCCCAGCACTTGTCGAGTTTCACGCGCGCATTTTGGCAACGAGTATCCACAACCGCTTCTTCGGCGCCCATCCGAACCTGACTTCGCAGGAGGCAAGCTCCTTCGCCACGATCGACCACCGCCGCCGGATGGCGTTCGTTGTGCTCGACGATGGCACAGTCGTCGGCGTCGGCCGCTACGAATGGATCGACAATCAAACGGTGGCCGAGGTGGCATTCGTCGTCGCCGATCACTTCCAGAGGCAAGGTCTTGAAACAATCCTTCTTCGACTCCTCGTCGACCATGCGCGGTCGAACGGCTTCACGCAGTTCGTCGCGCAAGTTCTCGCCAGCAATTCGTGCATGCGAGAGGTCTTCGCCCACTCCGGGTTGTCACCGCTCTTCCGGGGTCACATGGGCGTCATCGACGTCGTGCTCGACCTCGGTACGGATGAAAGACATTCGGTTGGCCCGTCTTTGGCAACTACTCGGTCGGGGAGGAACTCCACGATGAACCATGACAAGCGCGACGCAGTGTCCCTTTCCGAAACACCCACACTTCGAGGCGATCTCGGCCGGCGGGTGCGCTACTGGCGAGAGCGCGCCAAGATGACGCCAGAGGAACTCGCCGAACAATCCGGAATGTCGGCGGGGTACCTCGAGTACCTCGAGACAGCACCAACCGCCCAACCCCCCATGAATGCCGTGGCGCGAATTGCCGTGGCCCTCGGTACCTCGACAGCAGAGCTGCTCGGGGGAAACGTGGAGCGATCGTCGGGCAGCGCGCCCGCGGTTCGCCAGCCACATCTCGTTGTGCTCGAACCAGATCGAAACTGGACCCTGCTTTGCAAGTCCGGCGTTGGACGGATCGTCTTCAATGCCGCAGACGGACCCGTTGCGCTCCCCGTGAACTATGCAGTCTCGAATCATGACATTTTTCTTCGTACAGATGAAGACACGGTGATCGCGAAGATCGACGCCGACGAACGCGTGAGCTTCGAGGCCGATCATATTGACGACGCGATGAGCAAAGGGTGGAGCGTCGTCGTCCAAGCGAGCTGCGAGCACCTCGGGGCGGATTGCAAGATCGACGACATCTTTGACGTACGGGTCGATCCGTGGGCCGGTGGACGGAGGCAGCACTGGATTCGCTTGCGAGCTCGCTCCATCGCGGGTCGAGCGATTGAGGCGGATCTGTGATGGACGCGTTCGATCCTCTTGCAGCCCATCCCACGCGCGCGAGACCAGCAATCGTTGGCTCGCTCATCGAGGCGCCAGGGCGGCTTGTCGGCGTCGGTGCTCTGTCGCCAGACGAATGCGCCGTCTTCCTTAAGTCCTCGCAGGTCGGACGGATCGCCGTTTCGATCGGGGCTCTTCCGGTCATCTTGCCCGTCAACTATCTCGCCCTTGATGATGCAGTGTGGTGTCGTGCCCCTGCGGACGGGACGCTCTTGCGTGCGAGCGTCGGGTCAGTCGTGGCGTTCGAAGCTGACGGCTATGACGCCATCGGATCCTTCGGCTGGAGCGTGCTCGTGCGAGGCGTGGCGGTCGAAGTCACCGAGCCGGGCGAGCTTGCCGCGGTACGGTTGTGCTTTGCCGACGCCTGGCCGCTTGTCGAGCAAGATGATCGCTTCATCGTCGTTCCGGCCACCATGCTCTCCGGACAGCGGTTCGCCCGAGTGGCGTAAGCGCTGGGTGGCTATTCGGGTCCGGAGAAGGATGGACGCTCGTGCTGCCCGGCGCGCACGGCGAAGACTGCAGCTTCGGTGCGCCGCTTCATCCCGAGTTTGACGAGCAAGTTGGAGACATAGTTTTTGACGGTCTTCTCCGCGAGAAACAGAGCGCCAGCGATCTCGCGGTTGGTCTTGCCGTCCGCGATGAGATCGAGAATCCGACGTTCCTGTGGCGAGAGTCGGCCTAATCGCTCGTCCTCCTCATCGCGGCCCAGGCGTGCTTTCGCAAGTGCCACGAGGTGCGGATCGAGCAGTGACTCGCCCTTTGCGACGCGGCGGATCGATCCAACGAGATCGTTGCCACGAATCTGCTTCAAGACGTACCCCGATGCACCGGCAATAACCGCACCAAGAAGTGCTTCATCGTCGGCGAAGGATGTCAGCATCAGACAGGCAACCTCGGGGGCTTCCGAGCGAATCTCTCGGCAGACCTCGATGCCGTCGCCATCGGGGAGGCGAACGTCGAGGACCGCAACATCGGGGTGCGTGACGGGGATGCGAGTGAGGGCTTCGGCAGCATTTGATGCCTCGCCGACGACTTCGAGGTCATCCTCGGCTTCGAGGAGCTCTCGAACCCCACGTCGTACGACCTCATGGTCGTCCAGCAAGAAGACGCGGGTCATTTGGTACCTCCCAATCATGCTCTCGCCATCCTTATCATCCTGGCCGGTGGGCGTGAACGGCCTCTAGGGCCGCAAGACCCTATTACCGCCGTCAGGCCACCCCTTTGCAGTTGGAAAGGGACCTTCGCCTCTAGGTGAATCCGACGTATCTCTCCTTACCTTGAGTGCTAAGGGACTCGAACAAGGAGAAGGAACTATGAAAGCAGTCGTCTATCACGGGCCAGGCGCCATTGCCTGGGAGGAAGTCGCAAAGCCAACGATTCTCGCCGATACCGATGCCATCGTCCGAGTCGATTCGGTCACCATCTGCGGTTCGGACCTGCACATCTGGAAAGGCGATCTTCCGGAAGTCACCGACGGCCGAATCCTTGGCCACGAGGCTGTCGGAACCGTCGAGTCGGTCGGAACGGGCGTGAAGAACGTGCATCGAGGAGACCGGGTACTGGTCTCCTGCATTACCGCGTGTGGGACCTGTCGCTTTTGTCGTGAAGGTCGCTACGGCCAGTGCCTCGGAGGTGGAGGATGGATTCTTGGTCACAACATCGACGGTACCCAAGCCGAGTTCGTTCGCGTTCCGTTCGCCGACACGTCCACATATCCGGTTCCTTCAGGAGCGTCTGACGAAGACATCTTGATGCTCGCGGACATTCTGCCAACCGCTTACGAGGTCGGCGTGCTGAACGGCACGGTCCGGCCTGGCGACGTGGTTGCGGTCGTTGGCGCCGGTCCGATCGGGCTCTCCGCGATTACGAGCGCGAGGCTTTACAGCCCAGGCCACGTGGTCGCCATCGACCTCGCATACAGCCGTCTCGAGGCAGCCAAGCAGTTTGGTGCGGACATCGCGATCAACAACGGGGTCGAGGACCCGGTCGCCGCAATCGCCTCGATCACGGGCGGTCTCGGTGTCGACGTCGCGATCGAAGCTGTCGGCCTACCGGCGACGTTCGAACTCGCCACAAAGCTCGTCCGTCCCGGAGGACATGTCGCGAACATCGGCGTTCATGGCGAGCCGGCCACGCTTCACCTCGAGCAGCTCTGGACGAAGGACATCACGATCACGACCGGACTCGTCGACACGTACTCGACTCCGACGCTGTTGAAGCTCGTGACTTCCGGTCAGCTCGACGCGAAGCGTTTTGTGACGCACCACTTCGCGCCCGATCAGTTCATTGAGGCCTACGACACGTTTCGCAACGCGGGTGAGACCGGAGCGCTGAAGGTCGTTCTGACCCCGAGCAGATAAGCGACAGGAGTTCGCCGGCCTTGGCCGGTCGGTGATTTCGAACACGAGCACTGGACAAGCCCACATCACAACGTGATCACGGGCTTGTTCGCGTACCGGTGGATCAAAGAACGCTCACCCGATCGCCCGGTATGTGACTTTCGCCTCTACGGCAGCTTCGTCCAATTCCTTACCTTGAGTAATGAGCCCTGCATGGAGCAGTGAGCTCGGTTGATTCGAGCTCAGTTGAGTTCAGAAAGGAGAAGGCAAGATGAAAAGAAAGACGTTTGACATGCTGCTCAGCGCAGGAGGAATGGTGTTTGTTGCGGTTCTCCTCGTGGCAGGCTCCCTCCTCACGTGGGGCACTAACTACATCAACTCAAACGTTCACAACCAGCTGGCTGCCCAGCAGATTTTCTTTCCACCGGCCGCCGCTTTCGCGCACGCGAAGGTGGGCACCGAGATCACGCCAAGCATGATCCCGTCTGTTTCCCAGTACGCCGGCCAGCAGCTGACTACTGGCGCACAGGCGGGGGCCTACGCCAATAACTTCATCGCCGTGCATCTCTCGGAGATGCCGTACGGTGGCGTGTATTCCAAGGCGAGTGCGGCTGCATTGGCAAACCCGAAGAGCACGGTTATTGCCGGTGACGTTGCAACGATCTTCAAGGGGACGACCTTGAGGGGTCTGCTCCTTGAGGCGTACGGATTCGGGCAGATGGGCCAGATCGCAGGGGACGGCGCACTTGCTTCGTTCATCCTCGCAGGTTTGATGGTGCTCCTCTCAGGGTTGGGACTGCTGCACTACCGCCGGGTGCCTGCAGTAGAGCAGCTCGGATCGAAGTGGATCAGTGAAAGCACGAGCGGGAGGCAGCCTGTCGCGGTGTAGTTGTCGCAGCACGGAAGAGCGAGGGATGCCCGGCCGCACGGTCGGGCATCTCTCTGTTGTGACCGCGGGTATCGTCACAGGTGTTCTGCTTTCATCTCCTAGGGCATTTGCAAGCAGTTACTTAACTCAGTCGCCAGCGCGGACCGTGTCGGCACCACTTGGTGTCCAGCTTCGTCGCGGCGAGCTCTTGGGGCTTCGCCGGCGTGATCTCGACGCGCTTCGGAAGAACATCTCAATCGAACAGAGCCGGACGTTCACTCGCAAAGGGTGGTTCGATCGTCAAGGGACCCAAGACGAGCGCCGGGCCACGGGCGCTCACCTCCTCGCAAAATGTTCTCGCTGCGATCGACGATCACCTCGAACGGTTCGTCGCGGTCGATGCCGACGCGCTTGTGTTCACCGGCAAGACCGGCGTGCCCCTCACAACAGGTGTCCTTCAAAAGGCGTGGACAAAGGCGCGCGAGTCAGTCGCTCGGGGTACTTCGAAAAGGCACCTCGTCAATGATGCGCATTTGAAAGGAAGCGACAATTGCTATGGAGTTGTCTCTCCACCGCCGTCAGCCACCGAAACCGGACGATCGCGTCTACGCTCAAGGCCGCACGCTAAGTCGAGCATGTTTAGATGCTCCCTTTTGGCCGGTCGTGAGCAGTTCGACCAATACCGAACCGAGGGTTCCATGTCCGCTTGGAAGCAGAGCCGACTCCGGCTTGTCAGCGTCACTGCAGTTGCCGCATCGCTCTTGGTTCCATTCGCCATGGCAGCGAACGCCAGTGGAGCCGCTACGACTCATCCAATAACCATCTCTGGGTCGATTGTAGGGATTCCCGGAGGGAGGGTTTTGCTCCTGTCGGCGCAGGGAGTCGGGTGGACGGGCGTCATTCGAGGCACGTCTTTCAAGGTCTCCGTCCCGGCAAAGTACCGAGCCAAGTTGGTCGACGCGACACTGCAGGTCGTCTCGGCCTCAGGTCGCTATGTCGGGCCGGTGGTCCTGAAAAAGATGGGTGAGAAGAAGAATCCAGCTTGTGGAAAGTCCAATAGTCCAGTGTGCATCGACGATGTCATCGGCCTGGGAAAAGCAGCGGGCAATGTCTCTTTGGGTCGACTCGTGGGCGAGAACGTCGTGCGAGCTGTACCCACATGGTTCCTCGCGTCGAGGAGTTCGAGTATCGACGTGCGCGACGCAGTCCGAGCTGCAGCGCATAACGGGCGCCCATATGGAGCGGGCAACTTGGGACTCGTCCCGCACGGCATTCCGACCGTTTCCGTCCGAAAGGGCAAGGTCGAGGTTGCGGGCGCTGTCAGCGGTCACATCGTGTCGGCCGCTTCGTACGCAATCGCTTTGCCGCCGTCTCCGCTCGGAGGCGACTGGCTCCCCTCGCCGCTCAACGACCGCGACCTCGCCAACGGGTCGGCACTAGACCGGGCCCACGCGGTGTCGTTCGGTGCAGGCCCGGTAACTGCCTCAAGCCCGGCGAGCGGCGCCATGTCCGAGAGCTGCCCGACCACGACCGACCCACTCGACAGCGCTGTCGTGACGAGCGGGAGCTCGGCAGGGACGGCGCCGGGCCAGGAGCTCGACTGCTCGGGTGTGCCCAACGTCTTCAATGCTGACGTCAACGGCAATGGCGTCCTGAACGTCGCCGATCCGACGGCTTCGTCGATCGCCGCCTCGGCGATCACGATTGGCGCCAAGGTTCACTCTGGAGAAAGCACCGCCATCAGCTACTACGCGCCTGGGGGAATCTCGCCGAGCAGCATGGCGGCCTTCCTCGATCCGGTGACCCCGGCAATCGCCGACAACATGATCTTCAATTTCGCCGCATGGGCCGGCCAGCTCTTCCCGGGCGACACCACCGGAAGCGATGTCACGATGACCGTGGACTGCGGCACGGTGTCGTGGTGCGCGAACGCGACGCTGTTCGATGACAAGGGTGGCGCAGTCGGGAGCCCGTGGTCGCTGGCATCGCCTCCCTATGCGTTTGCTCCCAACACCTCGACAGCAAAAGGCGGGGGATTCGGCGCGGATGTTCTGGCCCCGCTCGGCACGAACGTGCCGTCAGACGTCGTTCCCGGACAGCTCATCGCAGTGAAAGGTGTACAGCAGGGATCGGGCCTTACGGCTGAATCGATGATGGAAGTCGGTCCGTACTTCGCTTCCACTCCCTACGTCCAGGGGGCGACGTTCACCGGTCCGCCCCCGGCGCCCCCCGGCCTCATGCTCGCAGATAGTGCGGGCGACAACGAGACCTCCGTAGGTTCGGGCACGCTCACGCTCAAAGTTCAGCGCCCGGAACGCCTACCGTTGCCCGGCGAGGCCACCTCGAGTGGCGTGATGGACACGTCCGGTTTGAACTACGACGTCAGCATTACAGCAGACACCACCATCACGTCTTCAACTGCCACTGCCAACTGCCCGGCGGCGACCTTCTCCAACATCTCTGGCGCGACTATCCAGACTCTGGGCAATTTCGTTGGCTTTGCCCTCGTGGACAACACCGCTCAGGATTTCGACCCCGCAGAAGCGAACAACCCGGGACCGATCCAGTTCACTCTGAATCCCAGCGCGTGCGCGACGAGCGGTGGGATGTCCTGGGTACCAGGCCAGGAGTACAGCGTCAGCATCACCGCCAGTGGCGTAGCAGGCAATGACCAAACCAGTGAACAATTCAACATCAGGGCGTAAAGATGAGGGTCATGACGATTGGCCGCATATCCGGCTCACCAGCTTGTGACCTCGACCGAGCCGTCCATGGGTCCTTGACTGAGCCCCTGGCTCGTTGGTCGCGCCGGTCTGGCTCAGTTCGACGTACTTACCCCGACGGCCCCCGCCAAGGTCGGGGCCCTCGTGATCTCCGGCGAGCGGAAGGCGGTTCTCGGGTTTGTGGCATCTGCGATTCACCGCTGGCACACAGCTCGTGCCGACGACTAGCTCAGCCACCAGCACGACCATCCTTCAGTTGCCTCCCTTCAAGGGAGACAACGACTCGGACTCGCCACCGAGGTAGAGCGCAGACCGACAGGGAAATGAGATGCAAGCTGGCTCATTCGCTGTCGAGAAGGACAACCGAGCCAGGAGGCGGCACATGACCGATGCAGATCCTCAGGATTCCCCCCCGATGGTCGCACAGCCGAGACGACGGCGCCGGGGGCTCGGCAGCGCTGCGGTGATCGCGGTCGCGGCGGGCGGTGTCGGAGGTGGCTACGCCATCTCGGCTTCGGCAACGAGCCACACGAGCACGACGGGTTGGGTACCCCATCTGGCCTCATCGACCACCGGCGCCCATCGGTTGGGCGGGGGAGCGCCCGGCACGACTGGAACGGTGGAATCGGTGGATGCGGCAACGAGCAGCTTCACGGTGAAGAACCGCGCAGGCACCACGGTCACCGTCGACGTGTCTTCGTCGACCAAGTACGTAGACGAGGCCGTCAGCTCGCCTTCGCTCACCA
>JAODBN010000423.1 GCA_025463965.1 Acidimicrobiaceae bacterium | reverse complement strand
GGACGCGGGGTGCTCCCGGCCGGTGCTCCGGCGGGCGGGGCGCCCGCCGGGCTCACGGGCGGCGAGGGAAGCGGGAGAAGTCCGGGGGACGGCGCTCCACCCAGGCGTCCCGTCCCTCCTGGGCTTCCTCGCTCATGTAGAAGAGGAGGGTCGCGTCCCCTGCGAGCTGCTGGATCCCGGCAAGGCCGTCGTCGGCGGCGTTGAAGCCGGCCTTCAACAACCGCAGCGCGAGCGGCGAGTAGGCCAGCATCTCCTGGCACCACCGCAGGGTCTCCTCCTCCAGCTGCGCGAGCGGCACCACCGCGTTCACCAGACCCATCTCGAGCGCCTGGGCCGCGTCGTATTGGCGGCAGAGGAACCAGATCTCCTTCGCCTTCTTGAGACCGACGGTCCTCGCCAGCAGTCCCGCGCCGAGGCCCGCGTCGAAGCTGCCGACGCGGGGGCCGGTCTGACCGAAGCGGGCGTTGTCCGCGGCGATGGTCAGGTCGCAGACGAGATGGAGCACATGGCCGCCACCGATGGCGTAGCCCGCCACCATCGCCACGACCGGCTTGGGGAGCCGGCGGATCTGGATCTGCAGGTCGAGAACGTTGAGCCGCCCGATGCCACGCTGTGCCACTGCGTCGTCACCGAGGTAGCCGTCGTCGCCGCGGATCTTCTGGTCGCCGCCGGAGCAGAAGGCGTCGGTCCCCTGGCCGGTGAGCACCACGACCCCGACGTCGAGGTCGTCCCGGGCGACGTCGAATGCGCGGGACAGCTCCGCCACCGTCTGGGGGCGAAACGCGTTTCGGACCTCGGGGCGGCAGATCGTGATCTTGGCAACGCCGTCGGCGGTCTCGTAACGGATGTCTCGGTACTCCCCACTCGCCTTCCAGGACGGCGGGGCAGGCTCTTGGCTCGCCATGTCGGCCGTTAGGCTACCCGCCGTGCGTCGGCTCGTCGCTCTCGACCTGCCGCCAGGACAAGCCTTCCTCGAGGCGCTCCGTCGCTATCGAGACGCCGGCGACGCTGTGCTCCCACTGGACGCCCGACTCCCGCTTGCAGCGAGGAAACGCCTCGTCGCCGTGCTGCGACCGTCCGCGCTGGTGGAGGCGAGCGGCGAGGAGCGCGCCGTTGCCGGCGGAGCTCCGCTCGAGGCGGGCGATGCGCTCGTCATGGCGACCTCGGGCACCACCGGCACCCCCAAGGGCGTCGTGCTCACCGAGGACGCCGTTCGAGCGTCCGCCCTCGCCACCTCTCAGCGCCTCGGGGTCGACCCGGCGCGCGACGGCTGGCTGTGCTGCCTCCCGGTCGCTCACGTCGGCGGTTTGTCGGTGATCCTTCGCGCCCTCGAGCTCGGGACTCGCCTGGAGGTGCACGAGCGCTTCGAGGCGACCGCCGCCCTCGCGGCGGCCAAGCGCGGGTGCACCTTCGTCTCGCTCGTGCCGACGGCGCTGCGCCGGCTCGGCCCGCAGGGCGCGGGCGCCTTCACTCGGATCGTCCTCGGCGGGACCGCACCGCCGGAGGCGCTTCCCCCGAACGTGGTCGCCACCTACGGCCTCACCGAGACCGGGAGCGGGGTCGTCTACGACGGCTGGCCCCTCGCCGGCGTCGAGGTGAAGGTGGAGGCCGGCGAGGTCCTCTTGCGAGGCCCGATGCTGCTGCGCGCCTACCGGGACGGAAGCCGCCCGCTCGACGAGGAGGGCTGGTTCGCCACGGGCGACGGCGGAGAACTCGCGCCCGACGGCAGGCTCGTCGTGCACGGGCGGCTCGGTGAGCTCGTGGTGACCGGCGGCGAGAACGTCTGGCCCGTGGCCGTCGAGGCGCTCCTCGAGGGCGCCGACGGCGTCGCGGAGGTGGCGGTCGCCGGCGTTCCCGATCCCGAGTGGGGCGAGCGGCTGGTCGCCTTCGTGGTGGCCACCCCTGGCGGGCGACCGAAGCTCTCGGACCTGCGGGCGGTCGTGCGTGCGGAGCTCGGTCCCTGGGCCGCCCCGAAAGAGCTCGTGCTCGTAGCCGCGCTCCCCCGCACCGCCCTCGGCAAGGTCCGCCGCCGCGAGCTCGCCGCGCTCGTGGCGCCGCATGCCGGCGCGGCGCCCTCCTCCGGCACCGGGCAGGTGGCGGGGTGAACCGGCTCGCCGCCGAGACGAGCCCCTACCTGCGCCAACACGCCGAGAACCCGGTCGACTGGTATCCCTGGGGCGACGAAGCCCTCGCCCTCGCCCGTGAGCTCGACCGGCCGCTGTTCATCTCCATCGGCTACTCCTCTTGCCACTGGTGCCACGTCATGGCACACGAGTCCTTCGAAGATGAGGCGATCGCCCGACGCCTCGGCGCGGGGTTCGTCGCCGTCAAGGTCGACCGGGAGGAGCGGCCGGACCTCGACACCGTCTACCTCGAAGCGGTACAGGCCCTGACCGGCCGTGGCGGCTGGCCGCTGTCGGTCTTCGCCACCCCCGACGGCCGGCCCTTCTTCGGGGGGACCTATTTCCCCACTCGTCCCATGCACGGGACCCCGGCGTTCTCCGAGGTGCTCGAGGCGGTGTCGAACGCCTGGCGGGACCGG
>JAODBN010000417.1 GCA_025463965.1 Acidimicrobiaceae bacterium | reverse complement strand
CATTGACCTTCCTGAGGCGGCCGACATCGCGCGTGTGTCCTGCCACATCTCCATCTCCCTCGACGCGGGCGTTCGTCGCCGCTCGCCACGACGGCGAGCCCATTGAGATGGCCCAGCAAGGTCTCGGGTCGCCGCACGCGGGTGTTCTTGGTCGCCAAAACCGATGAGCGCCCGTCACGACCGCTCGGGATGTCGCGTCATGATGGAGCGGTGAGAATCGGGCAGCGGAGCACGCGTTGAACCGTCGCGCGTGGGTCCTGTTCGCCAGCCTCAGCATCATCTGGGGGCTGCCCTATCTGCTGATCAAGGTGGCGACCGGCGGTGTCACCCCCGCCACCCTCGTGTTCAGCCGAACCGCGCTTGGAGGCCTGCTGCTCCTCCCGATAGCCCTGCGCAAGGGGGCGCTGCGACCGCTGCTCCCCTATTGGCGCCCGGTGCTCGCCTATACGGCGGTCGAGCTGGCGATCCCGTGGGTCCTGCTCTCGAGTGCCGAGAAGCGACTCTCGAGCTCGGTGTCAGCGCTCGTGGTCGCCGCGGTGCCGATCGTAGGCGCCATCCTCGCCCGCACCACCGGAGAGCGTGAGCGGCTGGGGGCCGTGCGCATCGCCGGGCTCTTGGTCGGGCTCGGTGGGGTCGTCGCGTTGGTCGGCTTCGACATGAACGGCTCCGACCTCGGCGCAGTGTGCGAGCTCGCCGTGGTTGTCGTCGGCTACGCCCTGGGGCCCTGGATCTACCACCACTACCTCTCCGACGTCCCGGCCATCGGCTTGGCGGACGGCTCCCTGCTCATCTGCGCGCTCGTCTACCTGCCCTTCGCCATCATCCAGGCGCCTCGCCACCTCCCGCGAGCGGAGGTGCTGTGGTCGCTCGCCGGCCTCGGGGTGATCTGCACCGCGACCGCCTTCCTGGTGTTCTTCGCCTTGATTGCCGCCGTCGGCCCGGCGAGGTCCACTCTCATCACCTACGTCAACCCGGCGGTGGCCGTGCTCCTCGGGGTGAGCGTTCTCGGCGAGCGCTTCACCGCAGGCACGGCCGTGGGCTTCGTCCTCATCCTGGCTGGCTCGGTGCTCGGCACCCGGCCATCGCCGCCGCGCGAGCGCCCGGTCGAAGGAGCCGACCTCAGCCCGACGGCGAGCGGCTCCGCCTACCAGTCGCCGTAGCGGGGTCGCCTCGAGAGCGCCCCGCTACGGCTGTCGGTGGACGTGTTCTGCCGTGGCTCAGGCGGGGGTGGAGCGGAGCTTGAACCTCGCCCCGTGAGGATCGGTGACGGAGGCGATGCGGCCGTAGGGGGTGGAACTGGCGCCCTCGAGCACTCGGCCGCCGAGGGACTCGACGGTGGCCACGCCGGCGTCGACGTCCTCGACCTCCCAGTAGATCTCCCAGTGGGGGGCCTCGTTCCCCCCGACCAGGCTCGAGTCCTCGTAGACCCCGGCGATGTCGGTGTCGTCGCCCGGGAGGCGAAGGGAGGAGTACCGGAACTCCTCGGTGTCGCTGACCGAAATGGCGTCGTAGCCGAACAGCTCCCGGTAAAAGGCGACCGCGGCGCCAAGATCGGGGGTGTGCAGCTCGAACCAGCTCGGCGTGCCGGGTTCTCCGACTACCTCCGAGCCGGGCCAGCTGCCCGCTTGCCACAGCCCGGCGATCGCCCCGCTCGGGTCTTGGAGCATGCCCAGCACGCCGAGGTCGGCGACCGGCACCGGCGGGACTAGGACATGGCCGCCCGCGCCCTGTGCAGCTGCGAGCGTCTTTTCGATGTCGCTCGTGGCGAGGTAGGGCTTCCAAGTGTCGTCGGCCTTGTCCTCGCCCATGTCGCCCATGCCGCCGGCGACCCACGCTCCATTGCGCGAGAAGTTGAAGTAGCCACCGAAGTCCGGGTTTGGGGCGAGGGGCTCCCAGCCGAATAGTTCGGCGTAGAAGCGCCGGCTGCCCTCGACGTCGGAGGTCGACAGGTCGGCCCAACAGGGCGTTCCCGGCACGGTTGCATCTCGGGTCGTCATTGACGGCTCCTTCTGTTCATAGCGAACTGTCCGTTAGTTGGACGGAGCGACCGGCGTCGTCTCATCGCGCTGTCCTTGTCTTTCGCGCCCGCCGATGAGGAGACGTGGTCCAACCCGTCAACACGGTGATGACATGGTGGTATCGGGTGACGGCGGAGAGGAGCGACGGGGCGCCGGTCGGTCGGCCGGTCGTCGTCGAGGGGGACGGGCCGCCGGACCTCCGCGCCGTCGACGAGCTCGCCCACTCGATGCTCGAGGCGCACCGTCGCAGCTGTCACCTCGTGGTGGAGCGCCTGGCGCCGGAGATGGCCGAGCTCCTAGAGCTCGCCGGGCTAGCCTTCCGGGTGCAGGGGAAGCCCGAAGGAAGCGAACAGCCGCTCGGGCTCGAGCGGCTGGAGGAACAAGGCCAGCTCGGCGATCCGGCCTCCTGAGATCTCGAGGACCTGGATGGCCCATGGCTGCCATCCTCCCGACGGGTCCGGCTTGTACTGCGCGAACGCCGGGCAGCCGTTCGCCCTCGTTGCGACGAGCTTCGATCCCCGGCACGCGCTCGGACCCGGCAGAAGCATGAAGGCCGCGATGTCGGCCGCTCCTTGCAGCCACATGGCGAACGGCGGCATCGACTGGATCGCGTCCTCGTGCAGGAGCGTCACGAGGGCGTCCACGTCGTAGCGCTCGAAGGCGTCGACGTAGCGCTTCAACAGCTCGGCGTCGTCGGGGTCGAGGGGCCGGTGACGCCCACCGTCGGGCAGGGCGGCAAGCGTCGCCCGGGCACGCTGCAGCGCGCTGTTGACGGAGGCCACGGTGGTGTCGAGCAGCTCTGCCGCCTCAGCCACCGGCCAGCGCAAGACCTCGCAGAGCACGAGCGCCGCGCGCTGGCGGGCGGGGAGGTGCTGGAGGGCGGTGACGAAGGCAAGACGGATCGACTCTCGCTGCTGAACGATCTCGGCCGGGTCTCCGGCGAGATGGTTGTCCGGCAGCGGGGTGACCCAGGTCGCCTCTGGATGGAGCGGCCCGAGGAGGGCTTCGTCGGGGGCCGAGGACGGTCCCATCTCGACCGGCCGCGCCCGGCGCTGCACCTGGCGGCTCATGTCGATGCAGACGTTGGTGGCAATGCGGTACAGCCAGGACCGGAGGCTGGAGCGCCCTTCGAAGCTCGACGCCGCGCGCAGCGCCTTGATCATGGTCTCCTGCACGGCGTCTTCGGCCTCGAAGCCCGAGCCGAGCATCCGGTAGCAGTAGCCGGTGAGCTCGCCGCGGAATCGCTCCAGGTCGGAGACCTCCGGAGGCGCGGCGAGGGTCACGGGCAGTGACGATATCAATCCGGTGTTCGCCTCTAGGGTCGTCACACGATGAAGACGGAACCGACGCCCGGAGGTCATCGGGGGCGGTGGGCGCCCGATGATTTCGCGCACGCTCGTCCGTCGATTGCTTGACCGCTCTCGAGAGTGAGGCCTTGTCGTGCCCGACATCCACCCGTTCATGTGGTTCGACACCGAGGCGGAGGAGGCGGCTCGCTTCTACGTCTCGGTGTTCCCGAACTCGCGCATCTTGGACGTCACGCGCTACGGCGCATCGGGCCCCGGGCCGGAGGGCGCGGCGATGACCGTGCGCTACAGCCTCGATGGGACCGAGTTCACCGCGCTCAACGGCGGCCCGGCGCACGCCGGGTTCAACCTCGGGGTCTCCTTCGTCGTGCCCTGTGAGTCGACAGAAGAGGTCGACCACTACTGGTCGGCCCTCACCGAGGGCGGCGAGGAGTCCTCCTGCGGGTGGCTGAAGGACAAGTTCGGACTCTCGTGGCAGATCGTCCCCACCGGGCTCGGGGAGCTCCTCGGCGATCCCGACCCGGGGCGCGCCCGACGCGCCATGGAGGCGATGCTGCAGATGAAAAAGCTCGACCTCACAGCGATGGCGGCCGCCGCTGCGGGTCCCGAGGCCTGAGCGCTCTCGTCTGGGTCCGTCCCGGTGTTTCCGGTGGGACCGCGAGCTAGAACCGAAAGCGGGTGGCGCCGTAGGGCTCGGCGGTGCCGAAGGCGTACACCACCTCGGGCGTGACCCGGTACACGGCCCAGGGAGGCGGCCCGGCGCTCGGCGCACTGAACTCCGCATAGAACGCGCCGTCCCTGACCGTTGGCGTCCAGCCCGCCTCGCTGAAGGCTTGCGCGGCACGCTCGAGATCGGCGTCGTCAATGACACGGGCCGCTCGGCCGTCGATCGTCAGGTCGAAGGGACGGGTGGCGAGCGTCAGTGAACAGCGCGGATCGCGCTCGAGGTTTCTCGCCTTTTGGGTGTCGGGTCCGGCGGTGAAGTGCGCCACACCGTCGACCCACACCACTCCCACGGGGCGCACGTGCGGGGTCCCGTCGGGCCGGGCGGTGGCGAGCCAGCACGTGTGGCGATCGGGCCCGCCAGTTCCCGGCGCTTGGGTGATCTCGGCCGCGCCGCGATCGAGGACGTCCTGCACCTTCGCCCAGGGGATCGCGTCTCCCCCGTAGCCGTCCAGATTGCGGACCTGGGTCGGTTCCATGCTCACGTCCTCCTTGGCGAACTCAGCTGCGGGGGCGCGGTGACAGCCGCTCGTCCAGTCGGACCGTCACGGTGTCGCCGGCCTCCTTTCCAATTGCCCGGCGCACCTCGGCCCGCACGGGCAGCTTGTGCGTGCCGTCCCCGAGCGCCATGAAGGCGCTGTCGAACGGGAGTCCGTCGATCAGGCCTCGTACCCTCACCAGGCCCCGGGTCCCGAAGCGCTCGGCCGAGCCCGGCATGACGACGTAGGTCCAGCCTCCCCTTGGCGGGGCTCTTCTCCAGGCGGGCGGTGAACTGCTCGTCCAATCCCGATCCCTCAGCCATCGCAGGTCGCGCTGTTCCACGCCGGGTCCCGCCCGGTCAGACCGAGGAGCCGGTCGAAGGACGGGGCGCCCTCGCTCACGGCGACGGCGGGCCCGAACAGCCCTTGGCGACCTTCGGGCTGTCCCGCCACCGTCGACTCCACAAGGGCGAGCACCGCCTCGACCAGCTGCGGCTCGTAGGTCGCGCGCTGGCCGCTCGCTACGGCCAGGTCCCAGCCGTGAACGATCACCTCGTTCAGGGCGAACAGCCCGGCCACGTCGCCCGGCAGTTCGACGCCACCGACCGCCGTCCGGCCGGACCACGCGCTCTGCTCGCGCCAGGCGAGCGCCAGCGCTTCGAGGTGGCGAGGGACACGGGCGCGCCACTCGGTCCCGAGGCGCGCCATGTCGGCTGAGGGTCCCTGCGAGCCGGGTGGCAGGCTCTTTGCGGCCGCTCCCGCGAAGGCGAGGGCGAAGCTGTCGATGTGATCGATCAGATCGCCGATCGTCGTGTCCGAGCAAGGGGTCTGCCCGCTCAATTGGTCGTCGCGCACGCCGGCGACCAGATCGCTCAGCGTGCGGGTCGCTGGTTCCAAGTCGAACATCTCGTCCTCGCTTATTCGTTCGCGCTTTGCGAAGGTTGACGGAACCCGGCTCGAGAACTCATCGAGCGACCGCGCCATGGGAATCCCCGGACGGCACTAGCTCTGGGCACCGGCACGGCTGAGCGCCAACCAGTAGAGCGCCTTGACGTTCTGGGCAAAGCGCGCGGCGTACGAGACTTGCGGCGTGTTGCCGCCCTGCTCGAACCCGCCGATCACGCCCACCACAACCCCTGGGCTGTGGCTGCCCGCGAGCAGGAGCGGGCCGCCGCTGGTCCCCACCGTGTAGCCGCCGCAGTCGAACTCGGACTGGGTCGCGCTGAAGAAACGGAGATCGTTCTCGCAACTGATCGGGGAGCTGCCAGAGTCCGGGTAGGCGACCGCTCGGACCTGGCGTCCCGAGGCGGGGGCGAAGCCCAGTCGCTCGGCGCCGGTCAGGCTCTGCAGGCTTGCTCCGGTGGACGCGCTCCCCACCACCAGAAAGGCGACGTCGTCATCGGGATCTGCTGTCTTGGACCATGCGGCGTCGATCACGATGTTGGTCACCGGGAACTGCCCGAACGGCTCGCTCCCGTCTCGGTACGCAGGCACGAAGGCGACCCGCCCGGCAGCTCGTCCGGTCACGCAGTGGGCAGCGGTCACAACGAGATCGCCCTTGGTGCTGCCGACGACGCTCGCGCTACAAAAATGCTGGCCGAGACGACCGTTTGAAGCGAGCGTGAAGAGGGCACCGACCGCGGGGAGGCCTGCGAAGCTGACTGCGTTAGGCGCAAGGGACGCCACCGACGAGCCTTGTGCAAATGTGGGCAGCAGCGCGGTGGCGAGAATTGCCGGCAACGCGAGCCAACTACGGGCGCGAGGACGCGCCCGTGCTCGCGGCTGACGATCGGCTCGCGCTTTGGCCTTTCTCCGGACCAAGCGATCTCCTTCTGCGGGGACGTTTCGGCGCTCCCCGAAATGCGCAAACCATCGTGACTAGCCGACATGTAGATCAGCTAGGGACGGGGATTCGATCTAGTTACGGTTGCGTCTCTCATTAAAGACACGATGCGATCCGGCCTGAGGTGGAGACATGGACCGCGTTGGAGGGTTGGCCGCACGCGCGCTCAGTGGCGGCAAGCGACGGACCCCGCACTTCAGAATA
>JAODBN010000412.1 GCA_025463965.1 Acidimicrobiaceae bacterium | reverse complement strand
CCCTTGGCCTCGAGGTCGGCGGCGAGCGACCGGAACACCAGGTGCCCGAGCAACTCCTCGGTGCCGATCGAGGGGCACAGCACAACGGCCGCCTTCGCCTCGCCCGAGTCGGGCGAGTGCAGCCAGCCAAAGCAGCTCCCGAGACTTCCGGCGAACCAGATCGGTTGAGCGGACACCGCTACCCGCGCTCTCGTACTGCGGCCGCCCACGCGGGGGCCGGGGGCAGCGCTGGCTCGCCTGCTCGTTCACGCACGGACGTCACGCGCTCACCGCGGCCCGCCGCTCGAGCCCGGGGGCGAATGCCGGGTAGTCCAAGAGCTGGGCTTGGACACCCGGAAGGTCTGCGGGGTGGGTGAGCCCGATGCAGTACCCGGGAGTCTGCACGACGACGATCGGCTCGGCGCGCTCGCGCACGAGGCGGCCAACCACTTCAGGCAGGAGCAGCTCGCCCGTGGCCCCGTCGCCGCCCCTTCGGTGCTCGTCTGCGGCGACGCGCAGGTCGTCGAGGAGGCTCCGGCGAAATCCCCACAGGTTCATCGAGACGGTCTCGTTGCCGGAGACGATCTGCGGCCCCTGGGGCGCGGCGCCTGGCTCGGGATACATCGGCGTCGCCTCGAAGCTCGAGCCGTCCAGTCGCCTAACGAGATGCTCCACGACGTTCACGAGCAGGCCGTCGGCTCCGACGGCACAGATCCCCCGCTTCACCGGGTCCGTCGAGCTCACGGTGTTGGCCAAGGTGTAGCCGACGAGGACGTGATGCTGAGGGCTGGTCTGGTCACCGCCATCGCCATCGCCATCGGTGCTGCAGAGGTGCTCGAACGCCTGGGCGATGGCGGCATCTCCGTACAAATCGTCTGCGTTCGCCACGATGAACGAGCCGTCGAGCGCTCCAGAAGCGGCAAGGACGGCCGGGACCGTCCCCGGCTCGGCGCCCTGGACCATGAACTCCCGGGGCAGTCCCGCCGGCCAGAAGCGCCTTGCATGGTCGGCCATCTCTTCGCGGATCTCTTCTCGAACCACGACCACGACTCCGTCGCAGCCCGCGGCGTCTGCAGCACGCACCGAGTAATCGAGCAGCAGCTCTCCGTTCGGTCCCACCGCGACCAGCTGCTTACAGCCACCGAAGCGACGTCCGTGCCCTGCGGCGAGCAGTAGCAGTTGCATTGATCCTCCTGGTCGAAGCGGTGACGGCAAATAAGCCTGGGAGGCTCGGGCTGTCGCGGACGGTGGCGCCACGGCGCTCACGGCTGCTCATACCCGAAAGTGGCAGGTGACAAAGCGTTGAGCGCTCGAACTTCACCACGGGGCGCTTCCGAGCCCGGCCGGGGAGCCAAGGCGACGGTACGAACCGTCCCCGGCAGAAGGTGGAACCAGTTGTCCTTCGGCACGTAATTCTCGGCCTCCACCGCGAGGAAGCACGTGAGGACGCCCGAGCTGATGCGAACCGCCGGGGAGCCATCCGCGTCCTCGACGAGCTCGGCCTGCAAGGCAGCAGGCACGGGCGACAGGTCGATCGGCAGCCCTCCCACGAGGTACACGTCCCGGCTCTGCGGTCGGCCGTCGGCGGGTCGAAGCTCGACCTCAACGGCTTGGTACGCCTTGGGGCCGAACCGGTAGGCCCAGGTGAGGTCCCGAAAGCCCCCGAGCAGTTCCTCCACCGACAATCCGATCGCCGAGCGAGCGGGCAGCGCCACCGAGCGGCGCACCTCCTCGAGGACACGCTCGGTGCTCGCCAGTCGCACGACGAGCTCGCCCTCCAGCGCGTCGCCGTCGTTGTACAGGTGGGCGTCGAGTCCGTTCAGCCCCTCGTCCAAGAGGCACACCGCGCTCGGCGCGAGGACACGCCGCATCGTGTACCACGGCGCCTTCGGGACGCCGAGAGAGTCGAGGAGTCCGAAGCCGGGCCCAGGGGCGAGGTCCCCCGCGGCCAGGTGGATGGCGCCGCCACAGCGCGACTCCGGCCGACGGAGCTGCGCGAACACCGACGCGCACGCCAGCGCGGTGGCGGCGCGCTGCAAGTCGAGGTAGCGCTCGGGCTGGTCGGTGCGCAAGGCCCTCGGGTCCTCTGCGAAGAGGCTCGCGACGTAGTGGTCCGTGACGTCCGCGAAGTCCCAGCTGCGGCCGGGATCGCGCGGGGTGCCCTCCCACCACTCCCGTCCGCCGAGGCCGTTTGCCCCCGCGAAGGACTCCGAGACCGAGCTCCGCTCCGGAGGGATGGAGAACCCGAGGCACTGAGAGGCAAACCGGACCCCGGCGAGGCGGACGTCCTCGAGCGGGCGTCGGTAAGCGCCGACCCCGAAGTAGTGGCTCAGGCCTTCTCGTGGGTGGAAGGCGAAGGCGCCGCCCGTCGGACTCGAGGAGACGTAGACGGCGGTCGGAAGGATCTCCTCGAGCAGCGCCGGGACGGCCCTCTCGAGGAGCTCGCTTCGCCGATGCTCGACAGACAAGCCCATCATGGCTGCCTGCTGCTCGGACTCCTCCGAGCCGCAGACGACGGCCAGGCTCGGGTGAGACGCGAGAGGACCCAGCACGCGTGTGAGCTCGTCAGCGAGGACAGCGGTGAACTCGGCGTCCTCCGGCGGATCGAGCGGGCCGAAGGGCAGGTCTTGCCACACGAGCATGCCGAGCTCGTCGCACTCCCGAAAAAAGCAGTCGTCCGCGTAGGGAAGGGTTCCCGTGATGCGGACGAGGTTGAGGTTCGCCTCCAACAGCGCCTCGAGCCGAGACCTGGTCTCCTCACCGCTCGCACCCGGCTCGAGTGGGTTGGGCGGCACCCAGCACGCCCCACGGACGAAGACCGCCTCGCCATTCACGACGAGACGAAAGGCGCCGTCTTCGCGGTGCAAGGCGATGTCGCGAAAGCCGACCGCTCCCATCTCGAGGCGCTCGCCTGCCACCTCCACCGAGACCGGGTAGCGCTCCGGTCGCCCGTGGGTGTGCGGACACCATCGCCTCGGGCTCGCAACCGTCGTCCGCACCGTCCCCCCGAGCTTGCCCGCTTCCTGGCGAAGGGTGATTGGCGTCTTGTCGCCTCCGACGGAAAACGTCGCGTTTGCGCCGTCGAGCTCGCCAAGGGCGGTCCCCGACAGCTCGATCGTCGCCTCGACGACGCCGATCTCACCTTCCAGGTGCGCCGCCAACCTCGCACCGGGCGCGAGCTGCAACCTGGCGCGGCGAGTGAGCACCGCAGCGCGGTAGGGCCCGACGACGGGCGCAGTCCCGCCCAAGCCGGGGACGCGTCCGATCAGCGCAGTGCGGACGAAGCGGAGACTCTGCTGGCGGACGAGCGTCGCCTTCCACCGGGGGCGCGCCCGCCGGACCCGAAGCTGGGGCGCCAGCGCCCCGAACCGGACGGCCAGGCGAGCACCCGGCCGGATGCCTTCGAGCGCGATCTCGTGGGCGACGAACATGTTGTCGCTCGAGAGCAGGCGCTCGCCGTCGATCCAAAGGTCCGCGTAGGTGGCAAGACCGTCGAGGCGGAGATCGAGCGGTCCCTCGCCGAGCTCGGGCAGCTCGCACGCGTACCACCAGTCGGACTCGTCGAGGTCCTCGAGTGAGCCGCGATAGCCGGCCCGCCGAAGTGCCGAGCCGACGGTCCCGGGCACCTGGGCCGGAATCCACCCGCCTAGCCCTTCGCCCTCGCTCGAACCGGCGCCGTCCCCGCTTGGCAGAGCGTCGAGGAGCGCGGGATCGACCACCGAGCCCGCCGGAACCTTCTTGCACCACCACCGGACGCCGACGAGGAGGTCGCCGCCGTGGGGCCCCGCCTTGTGCGTCATCTCGCAAGAGCGGTGACCGTCGTCGGCGCCGAACATGGCCGAGGGGGGCGCTGGCGCAGCCAGCGGAGGAGCGCCCACCGGTCAGGCCCCGTAACGGCGCGCAAGCTCCTCGATGGCCTCCCGCCAGGCACTGGCCATCTTGTCGAGCACGGGACCGGAGTCGAAGGATCTGCCCCGGACAGCCCGGGCGAGCCCGAACTCGAGCGCCTTTGCTCCTTCGGCGACCGCGAGCAGCTGGGTCGACACGTCGGGGCTCGAAGGGTCGAGCTCGGCGAGCCAGCTCACGAACGCGGCCGCGATCTCCGCGGCGGCGCCGCACTGTCGACAGGTCCCAAAGGCCCAGCGGTGGAACTCGTCGAAGTCGCGCCCGACGAGGACGGCCAGCTGCTCGTGCACCCCGATGCCGAGGCGCTCCACGGGGTTGTCCGCTGACCGGCGAGCGAGGTGCTCTCGGACGAGATCCTGGACGCCGCTCAGCAGCGTCTCGATCCCGTCGTGGCGCATGGCGTCGAGTCGGACGATCTCCATGTAGGGCACGAGCACTCGCGGGTCCGCCCCGTTGAGATGGAAGAGCTCGTCGAAGTCCTCGCCGTCGAGCTCGAAGAAGCCGGCACTGTGGAAGTAGCCGAGCTGGCGACCTTCTCGATCGATCCACGCCGGGACGATGGTGGACTTGGTGTGGTCTCGGCGGTAGGCGACGCCCTCGGTGTCGGGGAGGAAGAAGCTGTCCACCTCCACCGTGGTGAGCCGCCCCCGCTCGAGCTCGCTCTCGACGTGGTCGATCACCGGTCGCCACACATTCATCTCGGCGACGTCGATCCCGAAGAGCCGCCGAAGATCCTCGGCCGGGAACTTGAAGAAGCTCCATTGCTCTCCGTCGAAGTCGCCCGAGAGGGTGACTGCGCAGGCCGCCAACGGCTCGAGGCCGAGCGAGTGGAGCACCTCGATCCATACGTCCACGTAGCAGTTGGTCTCGGTCCAAGTCCGCTCCGTGCCATGGAGCGGGTGGACCCGGCGACTCGAGCTCGGCGAGTCGCGCGGCGCGAGAACGCTCACGGCCAGAGTTCGGCCCGAACCGAAGCGGGCCAGGTCCTCGAGTCGAGCCCGTGCTTGAACAGCAGAGCGAGGGTGATCCGCTCGAGCCCGAACCCGACGCACGCGCTGTGGGCGACGCTGCCGTCCGCGCAGGTGATCTCGAAGGTCTTTCCGAAATGGTCCAGGTGGCAGTTGGCCGATGAGATCGCGGTGGGGCCCTCCGGCGAGACGATAGGGGCGACGAGCTCCAACTTGAGGGCCTCGTCGCGTTGGTTGGCGGCCAGCATGCGCCCGGTCCGTCCGAAGAAAGGATCGTTGGCGATGACCGCCTCGACGTCGAGGCCGAGCGCGCGGTGGATGGCGAGGCCACGCTCGACCCAGAGGTCTCGGTGCGCCCGGGCGGCTTCCGCTTCCCCGACGAACACGACCTCGTGCTGGCGAAAGACCTGCAGGCGCGCCGGGTCCACGCTCGGCTCGCGCCGGAAGACCTGACCGACAAGCTCCACGAGCACACCGCCGGGCGCCAAACAGGACCCGCGAAGTGTCGGATAGAGCGGGTGGCAGGCGGCGGCGTTGAGACCGAGCCCGGTCGGCGCGAGCTCCTTGTTCCAGCGGCCGTGGTCGACGGCTTCGAGGAAGGCGGGCATTCCCTCGGTGCCCCCGACGTAGCCGTCCAAGAGCGAGACCAGGTTCGGGAAGGAACGGACGTAGTCGCTGTCCTCGAGCAGCTGCGCCGGAACGACGAGGGGAAAGTGGTAGCTGGCGGACGGCTCGTCCTGCGCAGCTTCGCGAGTGACCCGGCCGTCGATTCCCCGCACGATCGACTCGAAGGCCTCCGAGCGCAGGTACAAACCGTCAACGCCCGTCGGCACGAGGAGCCCCGCGGCGAACAGCTCGTCGCGAAAGGCTTCCGTTTTGTCGGCGGGCTCAGCGAAGGGCTCGTCCAGTGCTGCCGGGCTCATGACGGCGGTCATCGGCCGGCCACGAGCAGCATGTGCGCGCTGTTCGTGTTGATCCGGTGGTTGCTGACCATGAGGGCGGCTCCGTAGGCGTCTCGCAGGAGCCGGCCGAGGCTGTAGGGCGAGTCCTCCCGATAGCCGGAGATACCGCAGATCTGCAGTGCCCTCGTGACGAGCTCCGCCACGAGGGTCGAGCCGGAGACCTTCAGCGCGTTCATCTCGAGGGCGAAGAGCATCGTCGTCAGCTCTTCCTCGTCGTCGGCGATCGAGCAGTAGCGCGAGATCCCCAGCTCGACGCTCGCCGCGAGCTGGTGATGGAGCGCGGCGAGCTCGGCCAGTTGGACCGCGGACGGGGGAAGTGTGTCCGGTGTCTTGCGGGCCTCTGAACGGACGAAGGCGTTGGCCCGTGAGAGGGCTTCGTCGGCCATACCGAGCCAGACAGACGCCCACAACAGGTGGGACGTCGGCAGCATCGTCTGTGCGGAGATGTCGCCGTAAGGCTGCGGCAGGATCTCGTCGACCGACCCTGCGGCCTCGAGGAGGAAGCCGAGACTGCACGTGCCCCGAAAGCCGAGGGTGTCCCAGCCGCTGCGCGGCTCGAGGGTCACCGAGGGCGTCCGGCACAGCACGAGCACTTGGTCGTTCGGCGGGCTCTCCGGGGTCCGCCGCGCCGTCACCAACACGGCGTCGGCCACCTCGCCGTAGGAGATGACCGGCGCTTGCTTGACGAGGCGGAAGTGGTCGCCTTCGACGTCGACCGCGCAGGTGCTGGAGCGGACGTCCCCACCGCGACCGATCTCGGTGGTCGCCGAGGCGAGCAGGGCTTGGCGCGCCACGACTTCACAGCGCAGGTAGTCCTCCAAGACTGGTGTCGTGCCATGACGAACCAGGCAGGCAACCTGGATCTGGTGCATCGCATAGATCATCCCGGTCGACGCGCACTGTCTGCTCAGCAGCGACACCATGCGTGCAACCTCAGCGAGGCTGGCTCCCATTCCGCCGAATCGCTCGGGAACAAGTGCCGAAAGCAGCTTCTCCTCACGAAGGGCATCGAAGGCTTCCTTCGGAAAGCGCGCATCCCGGTCGACCGAGGCGGCTGCAGGCGCTGCGATCTCCGACGCGATGCGGGCGGTGGCCGCGACCGCCGGAGACTCCTCGCCATGGCTCATCAGACCGTCGCCCCGAGCTCCGAAAGAGCCTGACGGATAGCTGAGACGGACTCGAAGGTCTTTTTCTTCAGCATCTCCTGCGGGAACTCGATCTCGAACTCGTCCTCGAGTGCAAGCATCACATTGACACTCGCGTGCGAAGTCAAGCCGGCCTGGTACAGATCCGCCCGGTCGGAGATGCCAGCGACGTCAACCGGCATTCGGCCGTGCTGTGCCAGCACCCCGCGGATTCGCTCTTCCATCGTTGTCCCTTTCCTCGTAGGACCTGACATCCAACACGGGTATCATCGGTGCATCATGCAACATCGGTGAATCGGGAACAGCGACCACCGCGATGGTGTCCCACCCGACGACCACTGCCGCGGCGTACTCGCCTTCGTGGGTCATGCTGAGCGACAAACGGGCTACTCCTGCGAGTTCGGCCTGGCGAAGCGCCTCTCCGCTGAGCACGAGCTCGCATGCTCCGGACGACCGGCGCCGAACCGCGATGTCGCGCCACTCCGGTTGAGCCCCAGTCGGCTCCAGGACCTTGATCAGCGCCTCCTTCGCGGCGTACCGGGCCGCCAGCCTTTCGACTGCCCACCCGCCGGGCAACCCACACTCGGCGAGCTCGTCGGCCGTGAAGACTCGCTCGAGGTACCGGGCGCCGAGGGTAGAGATGGAGCGGGCCACGTCGGCCACCCGGACGACGTCGACACCCACTCGGATCTGCTGCGGCCCGGCCACCAGCCGCAAAGGCCTCACCACGGCTTCTACGAGCAGCTCGAGGTCAGGTGCTCGTCCAGGCGCCTCGCCTAGACGACCTTCACACACGGCGCACAAGCCTCCTCCGGCTCGACCGCCAGACGGGTCTCCACAATTTCGCCTGCCCGCTCGCTTGCCAAGGTGGGCGCGGGGGAGAAACGCTCCCGTATCACCACGCGCAGCACCCGTAGGCCGTCGCGGAAGGGGCGCAGGTTCGACTCGCCGTGCAGGCGTGGCGACTCGAAGCTCGGTACTTCGGCGACCTTCAGGCCAAGCTTGGCGACTCGGATGTTCATGAGGGTCTCCACCTCGAAGCCGGCACAGTCGACGACGAGTGAGTCCAAGACGGTCCGGCGGAAGGCGTTGTAGCCGTAGCAGAGGTCGCTGTAGCGAGTTCCGTAGAGGAGATTGACAACCGCGTTCAATGCCTTGTTGCCGACCCGGCGAAGCGGCGTGATGTCGGCACTGCCCCCGCCGGCAAGGAAGCGAGAGCCCTTGGCGAAGTCAGCGCCATCCACGAGAGCCTGGATGAAGAGCGGGATCTCGGCGGGGTCGGTGGAGCGGTCGGCATCGATCATCACGACGACGTCGCCCGTGCAGGCGGCGAAGCCAACGGCGAGCGCGTCGCCCTTGCCCTTCTTCGTCTGGTGGACGATGCGGACGTCCGGGTGCAGCCTGCGAGCAACTTCCACGGTCTCGTCCGTGGACCGTCCGTCGACGAGGATGACCTCGTGAAGCCCCTCGGGCAACCGAGCAAAGACGTGGGGAAGGTTCTCCGCTTCGTTCATCGCCGGCACAACCAGGCTGACCCGCACGCCAGCAGGAATCGCCGATGGGAGCTCGCGACCGCCCTCTCCCTGCACGAGCCGCAGCCCGGCCGGAGCGCTCGGCACCGCAGCTTCTGCGGAGATTACGTCTGCCGAGTCTCGGCTGCTCATCCTGCCCTCCCCTTTTCGTGGATCTTCGTGTTCCCGGTGGGGACCCCACCACCGCTCTGCAGCGGAATGCTATGAGGTGTACCCAGATGGACTGAAAGTCATTCCTCGAGATTTCCGGGCGGCGGGACTGAGGTGCTCCGCCGCTGGGGTCCTGGCGCTGGCTCCCCAGGGGGTTTCCCTCTTGAACGAGGTGCCCCTCCTTGGTATGGGCCGCTACCCGACGTCTCGCTCTGGTACACCCCGGGCAGCTCGTCGAATAGGAACCTGCAGGTGGCGAGCCTCTACAATCCGCTCGTGGCCGAATCCGTCTCCGCGGGCAGCGGCGTCGGGGTACTCGACAAGGCGGTCCGGCTTCTCGACCTCTTAGCGGCGGGCTCGGCCCGAAGCTCGGCGGAGCTGGCCGAGGCCGCAGGGATCAGCCGGCCGACCACCTATCGGCTGCTCAGCGCGCTCGAGGAGCACGGGCTCGCGGCGAGGACAGAGACCGGAACGTGGGGACTCGGGACCCGCTTGCGTGCCTGGGCGAACGGCACCAACGGCGAGCATGCGCTCGTGAGCGCGGGACTCGGTGCCGTCGCCCGCCTGCGGGACCGCACGGGCGAGAGCGCCCAGCTCTACTTGCGGCGCGGTGAAGA
>JAODBN010000376.1 GCA_025463965.1 Acidimicrobiaceae bacterium | reverse complement strand
ATCTTGCGAAAGCATGTGGACAAGCTCGGCTTGCTTCACCGCCAGTAAGCGTCGCTTCATTTGCGTCACGGGGGCCTGCCGAAAGCGTGGACGCCGACCGGAGCCGCCGGTGTCGGATTCAGGCCCTCTGCCCTGCACAGGGCCTTCACCAGCGACTTCCGCCGGGGTCTCGCCCTTTCTCTCAGTTAAGCTGCGCTTACGGATCAATCAGCACGAGTCGCTTGTCCGCATCAGCGTGGGTGGGGGATCCTGGTCGCAAGGAGGCTGTCGTGCGAAGCGGAAGTTTTACGCCAGACCCCCGCCGTCTGGCGAGCACAGCGGTTCTCGCCTCGCTGGCTCTCGCAGCGTCAGGTTCGCCCGCTGCTCAACGGTCGCTGCCTGCGCCCGGTTGCGATCGAGATGATTGACGTCCAGCGGCTGCGCGCCTTGCGCGCGGTCATCGAACGGGGCTCGATCGCCGGGGCCGCCGCCGAGCTGGCATACACGCCTTCGGCGGTAAGCCAGCAGATCTCGGCGCTCGAGCGCGAGACCGGCCTCACGCTGTTCCGGCGGACGGGCCGCGGCATCCGCCCCACCCCCGAAGCGGCGGTCCTGCTCGAACACGGGCTACGCGTCCTCGAGGAGCTCGGTGAGCTCGACGTCGCGGTTCAGGCACTGCGCAAGGGAGCCACGGGGCGCATGAGGGTGGCCTCCTTCCCCACGGCGTCGGCCACGGGGGTGCCAGTCGCCGTCGCGGACTTCTCCGCGAAGTTCCCCGCCATTCAGGTCGAGCTCAGCATCTCCGAGACGGACCTCGTGTTCGAGCGCATCGCCGACGGCTCCACCGACGTTGCCGTCATCGTCGTGCCCTTCGACCAGGGGCTTGGCCACCCCGGACGGATTTACCAGCACCTGCTGACCGACGAGTTCTTCGTGACGGTGCACGCCGAACACCCACTCGCGTCCCGGTGTGAGATCGAGCTCCAAGACCTTCGGCGCGAACCTTGGATCGCAACCGGGGGAAACCCCAAGTGGTGCCCGCTGATCGTCCTCGAGGCATGCCGCGAGGCGGGCTTCGAACCCCGGTACGTCTTCGAGGGGGACGAGTACGGGATGACCCAGGGCCTTGTGGCCTCGGGGCTCGGCGTCGCACTCGTGCCCGGCCTCGCGCTTGCTGGTGGGCAGCACCCCGGGACTGTCTGCAGACCGTTGGCCGGTGTGACCTTGCATCGCAAGGTCTACGCCGTTACCCGGTCGGCGAGTAGGCCCGTGTACGTCGACGCGTTCGTCGAGAGCTTGGAGAAGGCCTTCGGGGAGTACAAAGAGGTGCCGAAGGATCAGATGCGCTCTGCCTGAGCGGGCGCTCAGAGAGCGGGTCCCCGGGGATTGCCTGCGCTCCTCCATCCCAGCGGCAAAGCCGGGTCCTTTCAGGCTCGAGGGTGGATCGCTGTGCGGTGGGCAGAACGAGATGTGCTCGTCCGAGCGCCATTTGCCGCTCATAGGGAGCGGCAACGCCCTCATTGGGACCGTCTCGACAATGTTCCACTTGGTACGGTGCAGGCGTGTCAGTGCCCGGTACCGCCATTCTGGCGCTGACCCGTCGTCGCGCGCTGCGGCGGACCGCCTTCTCGGCGTCGGTAGCACTGCTCGCGCTCCTGGCGAGCGCCGCGCCGAGCGGCGCGGAGATCATCGTGGTCATCCATCGGCCAAAGCCCGCCGCGACCAAGCCGGCCCGTTCCCGTTCTCAGCGCCACCACGCGAGTTCCAAGAAGACCCACCATCCGCGAGCGACACGACGCCACGTGGCCGCCCCGCACAAGAAGGCCACGCCAACCCGCGCGGCGACAAAGCCCAAGGCGGCTCCGCGCCGTCCGGTGGGGGCCCAGCCCGCAACGGGCGCAACGACCGCCGTCGCGCGCACCGCGCTGTTGAGCACCTCACAGGTGGCCGGCCTGCAGCAGTGGGGCACGCGGTACCTCGCCTACCTCGGTGTACCCGCCGCGCAGGCCTCCGATCCCCGGCTCGTCTTCCTCGAGCAGTGGGCGACGCTCGAGGGCACGATATTTGTCGGCAACGAGCACAATCCGCTGGCCACGTCGATGACCGGCCGCGGAGCTCGCATTTGGAACTCCGCAGGCGTCCGCTCCTATCCGACGATCGACATCGGGCTGCAGGCGACGCTCGCCACGATGCAGCAGGCCGACGACCAACCGATCCTGCAGGCGCTGCGCAACCCCACCGCCACGATCTCGGGCCTGGCGGTGGCGCTCGGGCAGTCCAACTGGACGGGCTACGGCCAGAGCTCTTGGATCGAACAGGGCTACGCGAGCCGGGTCTCGCACCTGTCGATCAAGTCGATCGGCCTGCCACAGCCCACCGTGTCGATCACCGGCGTCGTGGCCTCGGTCGGGGGCCAGTCGCTGGCGGATGTCTGTGTGACCGCCGTGCCCACGGACGCGGTCCCAAGCGCCCTGTCGGCTCCCATCGGTGAGGTCGCCGCAGCGAGCGGAACCTTCACCATCGCCGCACTGCCTAGAGCCACTTACGTCCTCGAGGTCGCCGACTGCCACGGCACGGCCGGTCAGCCGGGCCCCGTCTACTACGACGCCGGTGGCGGCCCGAGCTACGCGAGCACGCAGCGCTCGGCTGCGACCGCGCTCAGCTCGGCGTGCTCGATGGAGGCGCTTTGTGTGACCGAGCAGATCGCGCTGGCGCACGCGATCGGCTTCGGGACGCCGCCGCCGGCCATCTCCTGGCAGAACCCTGCGCCGATCGTCTACGGGACCGCCATCTCGTCCGAGCAGCTCGATGCCAGGTCCTCGGTGCCAGGAACCTTCACCTACGTGCCCGTTGCGGGAACCGTGCTCGCGGCCGGCTCGAGGACCCTCCAGGCGACCTTCCGCCCGAGCGGGTCAGCGAGCGCCCAGACCACGACGACCACCGTCACGATCCAGGTCGATCGCGCGACACCTTCGCTCAGCTGGCTTGCTCCGGCCCCGATCGACGCCGGAACCGCCTTGTCGGGGGCACAGCTGGACGCGACGGCGTCTGCACCCGGAACCTTCTCCTACTCGGTCCGTTCCAGCGCCGTGCTCGCAATCGGCGCCTGGACGGTCACCGCGACGTTCCACCCCGCTGACCCCTCCACCTACCTGTCGGAGGCGGTAAGCCAGACCATCACGGTGGTGCCCGCAGCTCCCTGAGCGCGCCCGGGCGTGCCCAGGGCGCGGTAGGGGGACCCGACCCTCGGTCCCGTTCCCGCCGACTTGCAGCTACGAGGTCGCCCGAGTGCTGCTTCTCGCGAGGCTCAGCGACCAGGCGTCAACTCCGTAGGCCTTCCACCAGCCCCAGCTGACCGGCTGGACGTAGCCGCCGATGACGACGTAGAGCCACGAGCGTCCGAAGCCGACGATCGCCATGGCGTGGGTGTTGGCGACCAACCCCGGGCCGGGGGAGTTGGCGACGGTCCAGCCGCTCATGTCGCCGACGGCGTAGGACTCGCCGAGGGCGTTGAGGGCGTCCAACGCCACGACGCCGAGGACCTCCTTGCCGCTGTGGAGCGCTGACTCGACGGCGGACCGCCCGATTCCGACCTCGGCCGAGGCCGTGAGCCGATCTCCGTCGATCGGCGCCTGTTGCCACGCCGTGAGCGCCGCTTGCACGGGAGCGCCGTCATTGTGGGGAGAGAGCCGGCGGTAGAGGCTGAGCAGCGGCGCCGGGTCGAGGGGGCCGGCGTAGTAGCCGTTCTGCGCGTTCCAGGTCTGCTCGGCATCGCCCATCGCGGCGACGGTGCAGTCGTTCCACCTTCCATTGCCGTAGAGCGAATACGACGACACGCGCGGGACCGGTGCGACGGGCGACCGGGAGCTCGCCGCGGCCCCGGCGAACGGGGCGAGGACGATTCCGCCGATGACGGTGATTAAAGCGAGCCAAGCCCGGGTACCGATACTCACGGCAGTGCCCTCCCAACGGGGTCGCCGCCCGCCCCGGTCGGAGTTGCCGCTCCGGCCGGGGCCTTTGTCTGCGCGGATGACCGTACCATTCGCGCCTTGGCGTCTCGCGGACCTGCTGCGTCGCTCTACTCGCGCGAGCCGCGGTTCAGGAGGTTCTTAGGTGGATCAGCGCACTCGACTGCCACTCCAGTGGTAGCGAATGTCGGGCGCTCGCTCCTCGTTGTCGTCCTGTGTGCGACTGATCGCCACAAAGCCATGTCGTTCGTAGAAGCGCCGAGCTCCTAGGTTCGACTCGAATGTCCAGAGGTCCAAGCCAGCCGGATGCTGCTCCTTCGCGAGATCGACCAGCCGAGAACCCAAGCCTTGCCCGGTCCTCGAAGGTGCAACGTACAGCTGGTCTATCCGCCCGTCTTCGAGCACGAGCAGCGCGACAATCTCGCCTTCGTTCTCGGCGACCCAGGTGGGTCGCTCGCGCAGGACGATCGAAGCGAACCATTCGCGCACTTCTTCGGCGCTGTGCACCGGCGGGGGAATGGCGGGCTCCGAAGATTGGCGCGACCACAGCCACAGTGCACTTATCGCGTCCGCGTCTGCTGGCACCGCCCGCCGGATCATCGCGAGATCAGGTTTGCCGGCCACGACCGTGATTCTTGGCCGCCGGAGAGAAGCGGTGCACCGCGTCCTCGCGAGGCGCTCGATACGTTGAGGGACTTGGACTCGAGCATGGAGGGGCGGAGACATGGCCGCGTATCTGCTGGTGCAGGTCTCGGACGTACACCTGACATCAGGCGGTGCGACCGTTGCCGCGGGTGCTCGTCCCCGCCAGAATCTTGTCGCGGCCTTGCAGCTGCTCGAGCGTTCGCAAATCCGGCCGGATCTGCTCGTGCTGACCGGCGATCTGACGGACGCCGGCGAGGCGAGTTGTTATCAGGACCTCGCCGCGATGGTCACCGCTGCTGCTACAGCGTTGGGCTGCGAGGTGCTGTACCTGCCGGGAAACCACGACGATCGAGACAGCTTCCGCCGGCTCCTCCTCGGAGACCCCGGTGGCTCGGGACCGATCAACCAGGTGCGCTGGCAGGGAGGACTTCGGGTGATCGCGCTCGACTCGACGATCCCCGGCGAGGGCGTCGGCAATCTCGATGACGAGACGTTGGCCTTTCTCGCCGACGCGCTGGCCGCGCCCGCGCCGGACGGGACGGTGCTCGCCATGCACCACCCGCCGATCCCGTCTCCTGTCCTGCCGATGTCCAGGCTGCGTCTCGGGAACGCCGCGGCCCTGGCCGAGGTGGTGCAGGGCAGAGACGTGCGCGTCATCCTGTGCGGCCACAACCACCATCTGGCCGCTGGTCAGCTGGGCGACGTCCCCGTTTGGGTGTCACCAGCCACTGCTTACCTCGTCGATGTCACGAGCCCCGCAGCCGCCCGGGAGATCCCCGGTAGTGCCGTCTCTCGCATCGACCTCGACAGCGACGGCTACCGGGCTTCGGTCATCACTGTGCCCATCGGCTGAGCGCCGCCGGACCAGCAAGCGCCAACCGCGGGCACCTCGCGTAGTTCGGCCGTCGATACCCGGCTCGGCAGCAAGAGGTCGGCGCGTCAATCGCCTTCCGCGACGAGGTCGTCGCTGAGCGCCTCGATCGGGCGGAGCCGAGCAGCGAGCTCGTCGGTCAGGTGATATCTCGAGGCGAGGTAGTCGGTTGAGTTGTAGCTCACAAAGGCGGCTCCGCTGCTGTCGGTCCAGACGAGGAGCTTGAGGGGCAGGTCGAGGCCGGAAAGTGGGGCGGCGAGCATGACCGGAGTGCCGGCCCTCGGGTTTCCGAAGAGCACGAGCACGGTGTCCGGCATTTCGAGTCCCACCTTGGCGGCCTCACCGCTCTGGTCGATGACGGCGAACACCGTGAGACCTCTGCTCTCGACGAGGCGCGTCAATCGCCCGACCGTGTCACCCACCGAGCGAGGGCTCGCTTTGGTGACCACTCCTTCGGGAGACCGCTGATCCTGAGCGTTCATGGTGCCCCCTTCGAGAGCCGAAGACGCTGACCGCCGGGACGGACTGTCGATCCTGCTGCTCGCCGGACAATCGTGAGAGGACGCTACTGGGACTTCACGTCACCTGCGGCAGAGGCGATCGCGCACCAGCGGTAGGCGCGCCATGTCGTCGGCGTAGCAGGCAACGGCACTAGAGCTCGCGTTCGAGGAAGATGGCGTCAGCAAGCGGGTTGTAACGGTAGGGCGCGATGTCCTGGAACCCGAGGGAGCGGTAGAGGGTGACCGCCGCCGACATTCGCCCGAGGGTGTCGAGCTGCATCCTGCGAAAGCCGCGCCCACGTGCCTCGGCGATCGCCCGTTCGCCGAGCGCCCGCCCGACGCCGCGGCCTTGTTGGTCGCGGCGCACGTACATCCGCTTCAGCTCGCAGATGTCCTCAGTGCTGCGCCGCACCCCGGTGATGCCCACCGGCAGGCTCTCCGTGTAGGCGATCAGCGCCAGCCCGTTACCCGCCCCGTCCTCGTGATCGAGCTCGGCGAGCTCGCGCTCGGTGTCCTGAAAGTCCACCGCGAAGTCGAGCGAGTCGAGGTATTCGCGGACGAAGGTCGCAAACACCTCGTAGTCAGCCGCGGTCTCCGCCGGGCTGATCCGGAGGTGCTCTTCCACCATCCCAGTCGAGCGCGGGGTGCTCCGGATCGTCAACCGGCTTTCGCTCGGGGAGTCGAGCGAGGACCCGGCCTCCGGGTCGCCGTGTCCGTTGCATGGATCCTCAGCCCTTCAAGAAGGCGAGCAGGTCCGCGTTGAAGCGGTCCTGGTGTGTGGCGGTCAGGCCGTGCGGAGCGCCCGGGTAGTAGATCTCCTGAGCGCCGTTGATGAGCTTGGCCGACTTCTTGGCCGAGTCCTTGATCGGGACGATCTGGTCGGCCTCGCCGTGCAGAACGAGGGTCGGGACGTCGAACTTACGGAGGTCCTCGGTGAAGTCCGTCTCGGAGAATGCCTTGACACACTCGTACGCGTTCTTGAGCCCGGACTGCATGCTCCACAGCCAGAACTGGTCGAGTATGCCCTGCGAGACGTTCGCGCCGGGCAGGTTGGCCCCGTAGAACTGCGTGGCGAGGTCCTTGTAGAACTGCGAGTGGTCTTTGACCAACCCCAAGCGGATGTCGTCGAAGGCCTTGATCGGGAGGCCTTCGGGGTTGGCCTCGGACTGCACCATCACCGGGGGGACCGCGGCGATCAGTGCCGCCTTGCTGACTCGGCTCGTCCCATGGCGGCCGATGTAGCGGGCGACCTCGCCACCTCCGGTGGAGTGGCCGACGAGCGTCGCGCCGTTGAGATCGAGCGCCTCGATCAGCTCGGCCAAGTCATCGGCGTAGGTGTCCATGTCGTTGCCGTTCGACGGTTGGGCTGAGCGACCGTGCCCCCGGCGGTCGTGAGCGACCACCCGGTAGCCGTTCTGGGCGAGAAAGAGCAGCTGGCCGTCCCAGGCGTCGGCGCTGAGGGGCCATCCGTGGGAGAACGTCACTACGGGGCCGTTGCCCCAGTCCTTGTAGTAAATGTCGGTGCCGTCCTTCGTCGTGAACACGCTCATCGGTCTCGGCTCCTTGCGTAGGCGGTCGATGGTGCCGGTTGCGACCGCGCCAAGGACGCGGGCGACTTCGGAACGTGGCGAGGGGCCGCGCGGAAAGACCCAGTCGGAAGAGACCGGGCCGCACCGAGTGCCGGTGCGCCTAGCGGCGGCGGGCGACGCTGCCTATGCGATCGGGCGCCCCACCCGACCTCTGGCCACCCTACGCCTCGCTCTCACCCAGGGGAAGGGCTTGACAGATGGCCTGAGGAGGAGCCGCCACCGGCGCTGGCCGGTTAGTGGACTGCCAATCGATCGAAGGTGCCTGGCACGCGGAAGGCGAGCGTCGCCTGCGGCGACGAAAGACGGAACGGAGCGGCACTTCATTGGCTCGCCCCGACCGTTGAATGTGAAGGGCCCGGGGAAGCAAGCCCCCGCGCACCAGGCGGACTTAACAACGGCGGGAGCCGCCGGACATTCCCGGGGCGAGGAAAATTCCGGGGCTGGTAGCCCGGAAGCGCTCAGCCCTGCGCGAGAGACGTTCGCCGGCTCACTGAGCTCATGTCGCTTCGGCTCCGACCGCCAGCCCGGTCTCGGGGTCGAAGAAATGGAGCCGGTCGGTGTCTACCGCGAGCTCGGCACGTTCGCCTTCGCGCACCGAGGCCCGTGGGCTGAGACGTGCGACGAACCGTCTCGGTCTCATCGTCCCGGTGGCTGGGGCGCCCTCCTGCTCGTCGACGACGTCCCCGGCGAGCGCAAGCCCGGCACGCTCTTCTCCGAGGGAGAAGTGGGCGAGGATCTCCGAGCC
>JAODBN010000091.1 GCA_025463965.1 Acidimicrobiaceae bacterium | reverse complement strand
CTCTCTCAGAAAGAGGTTGAGGAGTGGTGCGGTCGACCGACCTGGACCGACCGCGACCAACAGCCTCGCGGCATCCTACCCTCTCACCTTTGCGCAGATTGCAGTAACAAAAACCTGGATGCTCGTTCCCGTCTGGTTGTATACGACACCGGTCCACGTGGTCGTGGTCCCCGGGTACGACGCTGCGACATGCACGCCAATGCCCCCGTCACTCGAGACCCCACCTCCGATCACCGTGTCTCCCGCCGGGCACGTGCTGGTCGTCGGGCCCTGCACGCCAGCTGCGAGCGTGTTGGGCTGCGAAGTGACCTGCTGGTAGCCGCTAATGCCGGCGACTCCCTGCACGCCCTGTGAGCCTGTAGCACCCTGACTTCCCTGACTGCCCTGACTGCCCTGGGAACCTTGCGAACCCGAGCTGCCCGTCGGACCGGTGGCGCCCTGAGCGCCGACCGCGCCCCGAGCGCCTGCCGCGCCCTGAGGTCCGCGGGCGCCCTTCACGGCTGAGAGCGGTAGGTAGACGAGCCTCAGACCTCGGCCACAGGCGTCCCTCGTTGGGGCGACGAAAGCCCCTTTCGAGTCGACACAGGCCAGCACGCGCACCGGTATTGCAGACCTCTTGGACACGGTGGCCACGGCGACACCCCCACCCGCGGCCATCATGCCAACCGAGGTCAGCCCGACGAGAAGGTAGCGGTGCGACACAAGTTTCTCCTTTGGTCGAAGCGCGTGTCTATCGCACACTGGCGGGCGAGCTACGCCGCAAATGAAGACCGAGGAAGGTGACAACTCGCAGAGGGCCGTGTGAGCCGTCAACTGTGCCGATGTCGCCGGAGCGAGACCGAGAAGAAACGAGGAACTTCCGCGACGAATCCCGCCGCGGGAGCGTGCCCTCGTACCAGTCGTCCCGCTTGACGAAGCGTCGCCGGGCCTGGCACACATGCGGGATGCCGGCTAGATCGGTGCCGTCGGTCGTCTCCACGGACTGCTCATTGTCCGCCATGTACTCGACCCGACACATGGTGCCACGCCGGTCCCAGTTCCCGGGATTTGAGGGATCTATACCCTTGCCATATTGGCGAACTTTGCATACGTCGGGATGAACGAAAGTTGGACGGTGCCCGTGGGGCCGTTGCGATGCTTCGCGATCAGAATCTCGGCGGTGCCACGGTCGGTGGACTCCTGGTTGTAAACCTCGTCGCGGTAGATGAACATGACCACGTCCGAGTCCTGTTCGATCGCGCCGCTTTCTCTGAGGTCAGCCAGCATCGGCCGCTTGTCGGCTCGGCTCTCGAGGGTTCTAGACAGCTGACTGAGGGCGATGACCGGGATCTCGAGCTCGCGAGCAAGCAGTTTCAAGCCGCGGCTGATCTCGGAGATCTCGACCTGGCGGTTCTCCGCGTTGCTCCGACCCGTCATCAGCTGGAGATAGTCGACGATCACGAGTCCGAGGCCGTCCCGGCTCTTCATCCGGCGTGCCTTGGCGCGGATGTCCATGACGGTCACGTTCGGGTTGTCGTCGATGTGGAGCGGCGCGCTGCCGAGTCGGCCGATGGCGTGGCTGATCTTGCCCCAGTCGTCCTCGTGCAGACGGCCGTTGCGCATCCGGCTGGCGTCGACTCGTGCCTCGGCACAAAGGACGCGCTGTGCGATCTCCAGGTGGCCCATCTCCAGCGAGAAAAACAGAACCGGCGTCCCCTGCACCGCCGCGTGAGCGGCCATCCCGAGCGCGAACGCGGTCTTTCCCATTGAGGGGCGGGCACCGACCACGAGCAGGTTGGAGGGCTGAAGCCCGGCCAATTGCTCGTCGAGGTCGTTGTAACCCGTCGGGACCCCGGTGATCGCCTCGCCCCGGTCGTACAGCTCTTCCAGGCGGTCCAGGCTCTTGCTCAAGAGCTCCTGGAGTGGAGCGATCGAGTCGGCCGTGCGACGTTGGGCGACCTGGAACACCATGGCCTCGGCCCGGTCGACAGCCTCGCTCACGTCGTCGGGCAATCCGAAGCCGATCTCGGCGATCTCGTTCGCCACCCCGATCAGTCGCCGGAGCAGTGCGTGCTCCTCCACGATCTCCGCGTAGCGACCTGCGCTCGAGATCGCCGGAGTGTTCGCCTGCAGCGAGACCAGCACCGCCGGGCCTCCTGCATCCTCGAGGGCACCTGAGCGGCGCAGCTCGTCGGCGACGGTGACCGCGTCGACCGGCTCACCTTTTGAGTACAGCGAGGTGACCGCGCGGAAGATGTGACCGTGCGACGGCTTGTAGAAATCCTCGGCCGAGCAGCGCTCCAGCGCCAAAGCGATCGCGTCCCGCGAAAGCAGCATGGCGCCGAGGAGCGACTCCTCGGCTTCGAGATTGTGGGGCGGGACCCTTCCCGCGGCGGACGGCCGGACCCGGCGGCGGGCGTCCTCAAGTGGCTGCAACATGTCGGGCCTCACCATTGCCGGTAGAGCCTGGGCACAACGAGGGCCGAAAGCTCCGGATTTCCCTGTGGACGACCGGTGGACGACGGGTGTCCCCCTGTGGGGCGCCCGCCGTATCGATCGCCTGAGCAGCCGAACTCTCGTTCCATTGGCCCAAGATGCCAAAATGGGTGTGACATACGACGCTTGACCAGGAAGAACGGCCCTGCGCAGGGCGCGAGTGTTTTCGCCGTTGCGCCGGCGTGGCCGGATGGATCGATCACGTGCGCGATCGTGCCGCGCCAACCGCCGGGTGCTGTGGAGAACTTCTGCGCAACCGGGACCCCGGTGCGATGCCTCAGCCGGGCACGACCTCGATGCTGAGCGTGAACTCCACCTCGGGATGCAGGCGTACGCGTACCTCGTGGGATCCGAGCGAGCGGATCGGCTCGTGCGAAAGCAGCTTGTGGCGGTCGAGCTCCACGCCCGCCTGCTGCTCCACCGCCGCAACCAGGTCGCTCGGGGTGATTGAGCCGAAGAGCCGGCCCTCACGCCCGGCGCGTCCGGGGATCGTGATCACGATTGGGACGAGGCGCTGTGCCACGCTCTCCGCACTCTCGCGGTCCTTCGCGTCCCGAAGGTCTCGGGAACGACGCATAGACGCCGCCTGGGTCGCAACCCCTGCGCTGGCGATGATCGCCGATCCAGAGGGAACCAAGTGATTGCGGGCGTGGCCATCGGCCACGTCCACGATGTCACCTCGCTTGCCGATGCCGGAGATGTCCCGGCGAAGCACGAGCTTCATTCCGCTTCCCCGCTCTCCTCGCCAGCCACGGCCGCCGGCACGAGCTCCTCGGTCGAGCCGGTGGGCGCCGCTGCTTCAGCGGTGCGGTTCGGGGGCGCCCCACGGTCCCCGCGGTCCCCGCGGTCGCCACCACGACCACCGCGCCCTCCGCGACCACCAGGGCGCTCGCTCGTGGTGCGCTGGGTGTAGGGCAGGAGCGCCAGCTCGCGGGAGAGCTTGATCGCCGAGGCCACCTCGCGCTGGTGCTGCGCGCAGTTGCCAGAGACGCGGCGAGCTCGGATCTTGCCTCGGTCGGACATGAACTTACGGAGCAAGTTCACGTCCTTGTAGTCGACGTAGTCGATGCGGTCCTTGCAGAAGATGCATACCTTCTTCTTGGTCCGTCGAGTGGTCTCCTTCGGAGCCCGGCGGGTGGACCGCTCGCGATCGTTGTTCCTGGCCATCTAGAAGGGCTCCTCGTCTTCGTTTCCGTACGCGCCGCCGGCAGCCGCGGCAGGGGCTGGGCCCCTCGCCGCGGGGGCACCGCCCCCTGGGGATCCGCCCCCCTGTGATCCGTCACCGGACGGGCCGCGTCGCTCGTTCTTCACAACTTGGGCCGTGGCCCACCGCAAGCTCGGACCGAGCTCATCGGCGATGACCTCCACCCGGGAGCGCTTGTCTCCGTCGGGCGTCTCCCAGCTTCGCTGCTCGAGCCGGCCGCTCACGATGACCCGCGAGCCCCGGGTGAGGCTCTCGCTCACGTTCTCGGCCATCTCTCGCCAGCAGACCACGTCGAAAAAGGAGGTCGCTTCCTCCCACTCCTGGGTCTGGCGGTTCTGCCATCTTCGGTTCACCGCGAGTCCGAAGCTCGCCGTCGCCTGCCCATTCGGCGTGAAGCGCAGCTCGGGATCCCGAGTCACGTTCCCGACCAGAACCACCGAGTTTCCGTTCGACATCGCTCTACTCCGTTCGCTCTGCTGCCCCGGCGGGTACCGCCTCGGGCTCGGGCGCAGGAGGCGCCGCCACCCGGCGGCGCCCAGCGACGTGCTCGGGCTGGCGAATGACCCGGTGCCGAAGCACCTCATCGGAAAGGGAGAGCATCCGGTCGACCTCGTCCATCACCTCGGGCTCTGCGACCACCTCGAAGAAGACGTAGTAGCCCTCAGTGCGGTGCTTGAGCTCATAGGCAAAGGTCCTTCGACCCCACCGGTCGACCCGCCCGGGCGTACCCCCGCGGGTCCGCACGTGCTCGGTGACGCGATCGGTGAAATCCCGAATCACGCTCTCCTCAAGGCTGACGTCGAAGATCACGACAATTTCGTATGGCCGCAAGGCGGCTCACCTCCTCCGGACCCGGCGCCGAAGCGTCCGGGGCCCCGGAACGACCGGGACAGGGGTGGATTGGACCGTCGTATCGTAGCCGACACCAGCAATCGCCTTTCACAGCGGGCTTCACCCGCTATGAACACGATGACAGCCGGTTGTACCGCCGCCCCTACCGGCGCCGGTTCTCCGCTGAGATCGCCCAGCGCGCAGTCGCCGTCAGGCCTGGCGACGCCTTCGGGCCGTCGACCCGTTGAACATCCGCACCATGTGGTTCCACGAGCACTCCGTGCAGACCTCGACCACGTAGAACGCCACGTCGTCGCGCCCGCGGGCCAGCGCTCGCAACTCGGTCTCGCCCGACAACGCACGGCCGCCCGGGGGGAGGCGTGGGCCGAAGGCGAAGACGACGTGGAGCAGCTTGGACGCATCGCAGATCGGGCAGTCTTCCTCGGTCGCTTTTCCGAGGTTGCGGGCGACCCGCAGCAGTTCGGGCTGAGCGTCGCAGATGTCGAGACGAGACAGCCGCCCCCGTCGGTGCGCCCGCACCATGGAGTCCCGGGCCAGGCGGTACTCCACCTGTCCCATCCCGGTCACCTCCGGTCGCCCGGCCGTGAAGAGCGGTCCTCCTGCCACGGGGGAAGGCTACCGCTCCGTCCCCAGGCGACCGCCCCCGGGTTCGCGGGAATTCTCCGGAACGTCGAGGTCCCGGGCGGATGACACGGTGTTCGTGCTTCATTGCGAATCGACATATCGAGTCGATACATCGATCTGATAAGGTGCTCGTGTGCTCGAACTCGCGCTGCTTGGTCTCTTGAAGGAACGGCCGCTCCACGGCTACGACCTTCGCAAGCGGCTCCGCGAGGACTTCGGCTCGCTTGCCAACCTCTCCTTCGGCTCGCTCTACCCGGCGCTCGCCCGTCTCGAGGCGAACGGCGCCGTGCGCGCGGTCATCCCGGCCGAGCGGGCTCGGGCCGACATCGAGGCTCCGCTGCCCCTCACCGGTTCGCTCGGTGGCGAGCGTGCCAGCCTGGTGGCCCGGCGCGCCACGGCGAAGGCGGCTGCCGCGCTCGGAGGGCGGGGCACCCGCGCTCGCAAGGTCTACGAGATCACCCATCGTGGTGAGGAGCTCTTCGAACAGCTGCTCGAGTCGACCGAGGGAGATGAGGACGGGCGCACGTTCATGCTGAAGCTGGCGTTCGCCCGCCACCTCAGCCCGGCGGCCCGCGTGCGCCTGCTCGAGCGGCGGCGCCTCCAGCTCGCCGATCGGCTGCAGCACGCCTCGCGATCACTTGCCAAGCCGGCCCGCGCGCTCGACCGCTATGAGCACTCCCTCGCAGAGCACGCGAGAGAGACCGCGGCGAGCGATCTCGCGTGGATAGAGGGGCTGCTGGATCACGAGCGCTCTTCCCTGCAGTCCTGGGGACCAGTCCGAGAAGAAGCTGACAGTGAGACAACCGCCGACTCGTACCGCGCTGAGGCGGCCGCGGTCGGCACGACAGGAACGACGGCAGGAAGGGACCGGCAATGACCCGAACCAAGACGATCAAGGTCGCCATCGCAGGGGTGGGCAACTGCGCCAGCTCCCTTATCCAGGGCGTCGAGTACTACCGCGGAGCGGACCCGACCGAGAGCGTCCCCGGACTGATGCACGTGGTGCTCGGCGGATACCACGTGGGCGACCTCGAGTTCGTGGCGGCCTTCGACGTCGATGCCGAGAAGGTGGGCCTCGACCTCGCCAAGGCCATCGGGGCCGGCAAGAACAACACCATCCGCTTCGCCGACGTCCCCGCTCTCGGGGTCACCGTGCAGCGGGGCCCGACGCTCGACGGTCTCGGCAAGTACTACCGAGAGGTCGTCGAGGAGTCGCCGGCCGCGCCCGTCGACGTGGCACAGGTGCTGCGAGAGTCCGGCGCGGACGTGTTCGTGTCCTACCTCCCCGTCGGCTCCGAGGAAGCGCAGAAGCACTACGCACAGTGCGCGATCGAAGCGGGCGTGGCCTTCGTGAACGCGATCCCTGTCTTCATTGCGAGCGACCCGGTCTGGGCCAAGCGGTTTGAGGAAGCGGGCGTGCCCATCGTGGGCGACGACATCAAAAGCCAGGTGGGTGCGACCATCGTCCACCGAGTGCTCGCCCGGTTGTTCGAGGACCGCGGCACCGTCCTGGACCGCACGTATCAGCTGAACGTCGGCGGCAACATGGACTTCAAGAACATGCTCGAGCGCGAGCGGCTGGAGTCGAAGAAGATCTCGAAGACCCAGGCGGTCACGAGCCAGATCGACCGCGGGATCTCGTCCGACTCGGTCCACATCGGACCGTCGGATCATGTGGCGTGGCTGGAGGACCGCAAGTGGGCCTACATCCGCCTCGAGGGCCGCAACTTCGGTGACGTGCCGCTGAACCTGGAGCTCAAGCTCGAGGTGTGGGACTCCCCGAACTCGGCCGGCGTGATCATCGACGCCGTCCGCTGCGCCAGGGTGGCGCTCGACCGGGGCATCGGCGGCCCGCTGCTCGGTCCATCGGCCTATTTCATGAAGTCTCCCCCCGTCCAGTACCGCGACGAGATGGCGCACCGCCTCGTCGAGGAGTTCTCGAACGGAGAGGTGGCCGAGTCCTAGGCCAAGCCGCCCTCGGCCGCCCACCACGAGTGGAGGCGGCGGAGGGCCTCCTCGACTCCAAGTGGTCCTTCTTCTAACCGGAGCTCGAGAAGAAACGCGAGCGCCCGACCCACCTCTGGACCCGGGCGCAGTCCGAGCGCGGCCATCACCTCGGTGCCGTCGAGCTCCGGACGGATCGCCTCGAGCCGCTCGCGCCTGCGCAGCTCCGACAGGCGGATCTCGAGCTCGTCCATGCGCCGCTCGAGCGAGCGGGCTTTGGCTTGGTTCCTCGTCGTGCAGTCCGCCCGCGTCAGCTGGTTGAGGCGCTCGAGAAGGTCTCCCGCGTCGCGCGCGTAACGCCGCAGCGCCGAATCGGTCCAGCCGAGCCGATAGGTGTGGAAGCGAAGGTGAAGCTCGACCAGGCGGCAGACCTGGTCGGTGTCGGCGACTGAATAGCGCAGGGCCTGCATCCTGGCGCGCGTCATCCGTGCTCCGACCACGTCGTGGTGGTGAAAGGACACGCCCTCGGGGCCGTATGCCCGAGTCTTCGGCTTGCCCACGTCGTGGAAGAGCGCTGCCAGGCGCAGCACCTTGTCCGGTGGCGTCTTGCCCACGACGGCGATCGTGTGGGCCAGCACGTCCTTGTGCCGCTGCACCGGGTCCTGCTCGAGAGCGAGCGCCGGGAGCTCGGGTAGGAAGTGGTCGGCGAGGCCCGTTGAGACGACGAACCACAGCCCGACGGCCGGATCGGGCAAGGTCACGAGCTTGTCCAGCTCATCTCGGATCCGCTCCGCCGAGACGATCTCGATGCGCTGAGCCAGATGCTCGGCTGCGGCGACGAGTGCCGGCTCCGGCTCGAGGGAGTAGCCGGCGAGGAAGCGGGCGGCCCGCAACATGCGCAGGGGATCGTCGCTGAACGACACCTCGGGGTCGAGCGGGGTCCGCAGGCGGCGTGCGGCCAGGTCGGCCAGGCCTCCGAAGGGGTCGATGAGCTCCAGCTCGGGAAGGCTGAGCGCCATGGCGTTGACCGTGAAGTCACGGCGCGACAGGTCCTGCTCGAGGTCGTCGCCGAACACCACCTCTGGCTTTCGCGAGTCCGGCCGGTAGGCCTCACCGCGGTGGGTGGTGACCTCGTAGCGGCGTCCGTCGTAGAGGAACCCGATCGTGCCGAAAGCCTTGCCCTGGTTCCACACGGCGTCGGCCCAGCCTCGAACGATCGCTTCGATCTCGTCGGGGCGCGCCTCGGTCGTGAAGTCCAGGTCCATCTCCGGGCCGAAGGCCACTCCCCCGGGCCGGCCCGCAAGGGCGTCGCGGACGGTGCCCCCGACGAGGTAAAGCCGGTGCCCGGAGGCGGCGAAGCGCTCCGCGAGGGGCATCACTTCCGCGACGACCGGCCGCAGTCGCTCGGGGACCATGGCGGGGAGGGTAACCGCCGTGTCAGGAATGGCGGGGCCGAGTGGCGACCAGCCGCTCGTTGATCGCGGCGGCCGCACGCACGACCGCCGCCGCCCTGCTGTCGCTGCTGGCTCCCTGTGCGCTGTCGCCGCCTCGCGTCGCCCGCTCCGGCAGCCAGCGCTCCCCGGCGAGCGCCGCCACACAGGACCCGGCGCACGCGGCGAGGGCCTCGAGGTCATATCCGCCCTCGAGGAAGAACACCCGCCGTCCGGGAGGCGCCAGGCGAAGGGCGCGCTCGGTGAGGTCCGCGAAGTCCCCCGAGGACAGCCCGAGGTTGGTGATCGGGTCCGCCCGGTGGGCATCGAATCCCGCCGAGACGAGGAGCCAGCTCGGTGAAAAGGCTTCAGCGGCCGGGACGACGACCTCGTCGAACGCCATGCGGTAGGCGTCCCCCGTTGTACCGGCCGGGAAGGGGAGATTGACGGTGGAACCCGAGCCTGCGCCGGAGCCGACCTCGCCGATCGCGCCGGTCCCCGGATAGGCCGGGTATTCGTGGAGGGAGATGAAGAGCACCTCCGGCTCTTCGTAGAAGGCGGCCTGAGTCCCGTTGCCGTGGTGGGCGTCCCAGTCCAAGATCAGCACCCGCTCTCCACGTGCCACGAGGGTGGCCGCCGTTATCGCCACGTTGTTCACCAAGCAAAAGCCCATCGCCCGGTCCGACAACGCGTGATGGCCAGGCGGCCGCAGCGCGAGGAAGGCAGCCGACGCCTCACCGGCGTCCAGCCGGTCCACGGCGTCGAGTCCGCCGCCCGCGGCTCGCCGAGCCGCTTCGATGGATCCGGGGCCGGCCGGCGTGTCCTCGTCCAGGTTCATCCCTTGGGCAGCGGCCAGCTCGATCCACTCGAGGTACGCCGGTGCGTGCACCCGCTCGAGCTCCTCGGTCGTCGCCCGCCGGGGAGCGAACTCGGCCACGGCCTCACCGACTCCCGCCGCGGTGATGCCATCTCGCACGGCGATCACCCGCTCGGGGCGCTCCGGGTGCCCCGGCCCGGGATCGTGGCCAGCACCCGCTTCATGGTGCCCGAGCAGGACCGTCACACTTCGAGGCTACCCGCCACCCTTCCGGCGGGTACTGCCTGAGTAGGCTCCGACCGTCCCTGCTCCGATCGGGAGGACCTGGACTGCGGTGCCTCACACCCTCCTCGCCCGGCTCGCAGCGGCCTCCGGTGCCGCCCTGCTCGGCGCCACCTTGCTGCTCGCCCCGTTGGCCGCCGGTGCCCCCCGGCCACACGATCGCGCCCAGTCGACGACCATGCGCCTTGCGGCCCAGCAGCTGTGGGTCCGCGGGCCGGCAGGCGTTCATCTTCGTCTCAACATCTCCTCCCCCCTCCCCGCTTCGCGCCTCGGAATCAAAGTTGTCCTCTACTCCGAGGTGCACACCAGGGACACCTTCGCCGAGACGCTGGGGGGCAACGAACCTCCGAGCGAGGTCCCGATCGACTCGGTCCCCGAGGGCGGCACCATCCCGCTCGCCGGCATCCTGCGCAATGGAAAGGTCAGCCTGCGGCTCCCCGTGACAACCGGCGTCGCGAGCGCGAGCTCGGGGGGCGGATCGACGACGTCACCCGCGCTGGGCCTGGACTGCTCGACCAACTGCTCCGGCGTCTACCCACTACAGCTCGTGTTGTTCGACACGCAGCAAAACGTCCAGCTCGGCTCGCTCACGACCTACCTCGTCTACGTGCCTCCGGCCAATGGAGCGCTTCGGCTGCGGGTGGGCCTCGTCCTCCCGCTCGGCGGCGTGCCGGCCATCAGCCCCGCAGGAAGATCCACGCTGGATGCCTCCCAGCTCGACCAGGTACAAGCGATCGCCCGCCGTCTGGCGGAAGCGCCCGTGGGCACGCTCAGCGTTGACCTCTACTCCCAGCTCCTCGTGGCCCTCGACCGCACTCCGCGGGGAGCCGCCCACGGGATCGTCGCGAACCTCGCCATCGCCCTCGGCGGGTCGTCCCCCCGCCAGCAGATGCTCGGCGCCCCGTTTGTCCCGGTCGATCCCAACGCGCTGGCCCGCGAGAATCTCGGGGGCGAGCTCGGCGCTCAGCTCCGGCTCTCAACCCAGATCGATTCCGGCGAGCTGCGCCACAAGACCTCGGCGGGCCCGACCGTCTCCACACAAGATCTCGGTCCCGCCGGTCTCGGCTTGCTGGAACAGTTCCGCACCCGCCAGCTGGTCGTCCCCCCGACCAGCCTCTCGGCCACTCCGCCCTCGGGAACCACCGTCTCGCCCTACCTCCTCGAGAACGACGCGGGAACGCCGGTGGGAACCGTGTTCGCCTCCGACGCCGCGTTGTCCTCGCGCTTTGACCAACCGAGCAAGGATCCAGTTCTCTCCGCGGAGCAGTTCCTGGCGGAGCTGGCCGTCGTCTACTTCGAGGCGCCGTACG
>JAODBN010000354.1 GCA_025463965.1 Acidimicrobiaceae bacterium | reverse complement strand
GACTGGTGCTGCTGGTTCACCTTGATGTTCATGTTCGACAGCGCGGTCGTCGTCAGCTTGGACGAAAGGCTGTTGAGCGCTGCAGCCACCTTCGGCGTGTCCACGGACTTGCGGATCACGGGAACGAGGTAGTCGGCGGCCTGCAGGTGCTTGTTGTCCTGTAGCTGCACAAAGTGGTTGTGGACGATGTTGCCATCGCTCGAGAAGAACTCGACAACCTGCACTGTGTTGCCCTTCAATGCGGCCACCGAGATGGGACCGGCCTCGTCGGTGGACTGGAAGGACTTGAAATGCAGGCCGTATACCTTCTGCAAACCCACTTCGCACGTGGCGTTCTGCGGGCACTCGGAGGGACCGCCGAGCACCAGTTGCGAGGCGATCGGGGCGAGCGACGAAATCGTCGGGTTCTTCCCCAGGTGGTACTTCTGGTCCGTCGCCTTGGTGATCGCGAACACGTTGGTGTCGATGGCGTTCGCCGGAGTGAGCACGGTCACCCCGTGCGATGCGAGCGCTCGGTCCAGCGCGGGCACGGCGGTGGTGATGTTGTCAGCCGCCTTGCCAGCGTTCTTGTTCAAGAACAGCAGCAGTGTGCCGGCGTAGTCGGGCTCGATGTCGAGCGCGCCGCTCTCCAGGGCGGGAACGACCTCGGCGCGCGTGCCGAGGTTGGACCGCACCTGCACCTTCAATCCGGCGTGCTGGAGCACGTCGCCATAGAGGTTGGCCACGATGTCCTGCTCGGGGAAGTTGGCCGCGCCGATCACGATGGTGGGCGACGCCGCGTGGCCGGTAGCTGCACCCACCGGCCCACCCGTGGCGGCGAAGGTCAGCCCGAGGGCGCCGCCCGCCAGGGCAATGCCCGCGAGCAGAGTGCGTGCTGGTCTCATAGTTCCTCCCGGGGCGCTCAGCCCGATCCTTCACGATGGAAGTAAGTCAGTAGGGTAAGTAGGAAAGAGAGTAGTACCACACCGGGGATGGCACTCCCGGGATCCACGCTTGCTCCGCACCCAGGTTTCGACGCCATTGTGGAGATTCCTGGGCTACCTGCCTGCGGATGTAACGAGTTCGTCACAGGTGCCGCGACTCTAACCGGACGATGTCGCACCCGGCGCGAACTCCGGCTCCTCGTGCCTTTCAGGTCCCCGCAACCCCGGCACCCGTGACCCCCCGGCCGGGGGTCTCGGGCGCCCCGCTCCCCCGCTCTGCAGCAAGAAGCGTCGCAGTCAGCGGGTCGCCAGGCGGCGAGGAGCTTCGTCCGGCGACGTCACGCCAGCACACGACCACGAGGGCGGAGCCCGCAAGTCCGAGCGCCGCGGCGAGCGCGAACGGGATCACCGGATCGAGCCCGAACAGCACCCCGGCCAAGGCGGCGGCCCCGGCGAGGGCCGCGGTACGGGCGGTTTCTACTGCGCCCTGAGCGCGCCCTTGAGCGCTCGGAGGTATCGACTCGGTGAGGATCAGCAGCGCCGGCGGCGTTCCAACCACCGCGCCGAGCGCCTCGAAACAACCGAGCCCGACGAGCGCCGGCACCGAGTGGATGAACGGATAGGCGACACAGAACGCGCCGGTCCACACAAGCGCAACGACGGCGAGCAGGCGCCGATCGACGCGGTTCGCGAGCCGCCCGGCCGGGACTGAGAGCAGGGCGTAAGGAAGTGCGAACAGGGTCCACGACAGTCCGATCTCGTACGGATGCGCGTTGCGCAGCTGCAAGAGGAGCGTCCAGCACGTCTCGTAGACGCCGCCGTAGAGACCGGCCGTGGCGAACACAACGAGCACTCCGAGCAGGGCCCCGCTGCGTGGGAGGCTGGCCGGCGGCGGCACCCCCGCAGCGGGCGATTCCAAGGGAGCATCCACGCCGTCGCCTCGGTTGGACACCGCCGGCTCGTAGTGGCCGACGAGGGTGGCCCGGCCAGGCGGCAGCACGCGAAGCGTCGGTACGACAGCGATCACCGCGGCCACCGCTGCAGCGAGGAACAGGGCGCGCATCGAGGTGGCACCCACCACGCTCCCGACGAGCGGGCCGAGCGCGAGGGCGAGCATCTGGCTTCCGTAAAGCGCCCCGAAGGCGGCCCCCCGCTCGAACAACGGAACGAGGGTGCCGATCGCGGCAGCAGATGCCACCGTGACCGCACCTGCCCCGACCCCCTGAAGCGCTCGGAAGCAGATCGCCCAGCCCGGCGCCGACGCGAGGGCGAAGCCCACGCTGCCCAGCGCGAATATCAGCAGCCCTCCGAGCACGACCGGGCGCCGCCCGAGCCGGTCGGACAGCCTGCCCACCGGGTACTGGGTCAGCACGCTCGCCGCGAAGTAGGCAGCCATGATGACCCCGACGAGACCCGGGCCCGACCCGTGTCGGCGCAGATAGCTCGGCAGGAGCGGAAGGATGGCGCTCGCTCCCACCCACAAAAGCAAGGTGGTGGCCGACAGCGCCACAACCAAACGCCGCTCCGCGATGCCCGCGGGAAGGCCGAAGGAGCGCCGGGACACGACCAGCGACCCTAGTGGGCCACCGACCATCCACCGATTTGAGCAACCCCCTGGCTAGCTTGAGCCCCGCTTCAGACCGGGAGGAGGCGATTGCACGCGGGCTGGCACGGCGGGTCCCTTCTCGGGCTCGACTTCGAGACGACCGGTATTGACCGACGGATGGACGTCCCGGTCTCTTATGCCCTCGTCCCGGTCGTCGCGGGCCTTCCCGGCGAGCCGCAAGCAGCCCTCGTGGATCCCGGGCGGTCGATCCCGGCCGACGCGACGGCAATCCACGGGATCACCACCGAGCGTGCGCGAGCCGAGGGCCAGCCGCTTCGCGACGCGGTCCTCGAAGTCGCCGAGGCGGTGCTGGCAGCGGGCCGCAGCGGCACCCCGCTGGTCGGGATGAACCTCTGCTTCGACCTCTCCATCCTCGACCACCAGTTGCGCGCGCTCACCGGCTCCGGACTCGCCGAGCGCGGCTGGCGAGGTCCGGTGCTCGATGTGCTCGTGCTCGATCGCCACCTCGACCGCTACCGCAAGGGCAAACGTCGCCTCGAGCACTTGTGCGCGCACTACGCGGTCTCCATCCAGCGCTCGCACGAGGCGGGGGCCGACGCCATGGCCGCCGTCGGGGTCCTGCTCGCGCTCTGCGAGCGGTTCCCGAATCTCCTCGAGGTGGAGCTCGAGGAGCTCACCGAGCACCAGGCCAGCTGGCACCGCGAATGGGCGACCGACTACGACGCATGGCGAGCGCGCTCGGGGCTCAGCCGCCTCGATCTCGACGACTTCGACTGGCCGCTGATCGGCGCGCTTGCTCAAGTCGGGTGAGGCTTCTGGCCACGCCCGGCCAGCGGCAGTCAGCCCTCGCCGGCGAGCCCCGACAGGACGATTGAGTGGCGAAGGCCGCGAGGGCTGTCCGGGTTGAGGCCGCGCCCCTCGGCGAGCATCACGGCCAGCCGCTGGGCACGGATCAGCTCGGCGAGCGGGTCCGCCGGGGACTGCTCCCACCGGGCGCCGGTAGCCCGCACCTCGTCGGCGAGCGCGGCCGGCGGCTCGCCGAAGCACCAGACTAGGAAGCCCGGCTCGGCGAGGCTGATGGGCCCGTGCCGGTACTCCATCGCGTTGTGCGCCTCGGCCCACACCTGAGCGGTCTCGCGAAGTTTCAAGGTGGCCTCGTCGGCGATTGCCGCCGTCCAGCCGCGCCCGAGGAACGTGTGCTGGCGAGCATCTAGGGCCCCCTCGGGGAGGGAGCGGGCGAGTGCGTCCTCGGCGGCCTCGACAAGGGCTGACGAGCCCTCGCCGAGGTGAACCCGCAAGAGCACGATGGCGCTCGTGGCGTAGCGGGTCTGGATGACCGCTTCTTCGTCCGCGAACTCGAGGGATACCACCTGGCCGGCCTCCTCCCCGAGAGGCGTCTTCGGGCGCGCCGTCACCGTCGTGGTCGCCATCCCCTTCGGGGCTCGCCTCAGCGCCTGAAGCGTCTCGGTCGTGGTGCCGGTACGGGAGAAGAAGAGCATCCGGTCGTAGCGCCGCGCCCAGGACACCTCGGAGGAGGCAAAGGCGTCGGTCTCGCCGAGCCCGGCCCGCTCGCGCAGCTGCGCGTAGGCCTTCGCGATGTTGTGGGACGTCCCACAGCCGACGGCGGCGACACGCTCGCCCGCTTGCGGCAGCGCACCGGCCACCTCGCCGGCGAGCTCCGCCGCTTGCACCCAGCACCCTGGCTGGCTCTCAATTTCCTCTGCTGCTCGGGACACTCGCTCTCCGCTCTCACTCATCGCTGTGGACCTCGTCGTTGCCGATCGCTGCGCTGGCGACCACCAGCAGTCGATCTTGCAGCAGCTCGTCCACGCACGGCGAATCTCGGATCTCCGCCGACAGTGCCGCCGCCGCCCGGCGGTAGGCCGGGTCGCCGAGGACGGCGCGTGCCGCCCCGACGATGCGCTGGCTGTCATTGGCACTGACTGCTCCTCGGACCTCCGGGGCGGCGACGAGCGCCGCACCGGCCCGGGCGAGCCGGCGGCCGTTCTCGAACTGGTCGGCGAAGAAGGGGACCACCACGAGGGGAACCCCGGCCGCCAGCGCGCCGAGACAGGTGCCGGATCCGCCGTGGGTGATCACGAGCGATGCCGCGTCGAGCACGTCCTGCTGGGGGACGTACCGCTCGAGGCGGACGTTTGGGGGCGGCGCCGGCAGACTCGCCGGGTCGGTCCCCGGACCGACGGTGAGAAGGACCCGGGCAGAGAGCTCCGCCGCTGCCTCGAGGGCACGGCGATAGCCGTCGCCTGCAAGCTCCAGCTGGCCGAAAACGGTGCCGAAGGTCATGTAGACGAGAGGGCCCTCACGCCCAGGCCACCAGTCCGGGAGCGATTGGGCATCGGTCGTCGGCTCCCGGTAGCGGAGGGTGACCGGGAAGACCTCCGGGTCGATGGAGGGCGGAAATCGGGTGAGGTAGGGCGAGCGGCGGATCTGCGCGGCCAATCCGCTCGCGTAAGGCTCGAGGACGGGCTCGGCGAGGTTCAGGCAACGCGCCTCGCCGTCGGCGACGGAGATCGCCACGGTGGCAAAGGGAATGCCCGCTCGGGTCGCCACCGCCGCGGACGCGTACTCACACGGCTCGCGCAGCACGAGGTGGGGGTGCCACGCCTCGACCACCCGCTCGAGCGTCGGGAGCATGGCGCCGGTGGCGAGCCGACCGAACAGTTCCCGCTCCACCAGCTCGGAGGCCTTCACCGGGTCGAGGGCCGGGAGCAGCGAGCGGATCGCCGCCACTTCTTGTTGCGGAGGCGCTCCCCCGACCTCGTACGGAAGCCCGCTCGCCGCCACGTGGCCTTCCAGCTCGGGCGGGACGACGACGAGTACCTGGTCGGGCGGGTACTCGCCGTCCTTTAGGAACGAGAGCAGCGGGTTGAGATGTCCTACGCCCCCAATCGAGGACGCGATCAGCACTCGCACGGGTCGCTTCAGTGACGCGGCGCCGAACCGATGCCGCTTCCCCGCTCGTCTGGTCGATCATCCTCGGGTGAGGGTCGGCCCGGCATGACCGCCGGCCCCCACAGGCGCGGGACCGCGCCCTCGTCGATGCGGGCCGCCTCGGCCTCGACCAGCGCGGTCACTCTCCGCTCGATGAAGAAGGCCAGGAAGGGCAGCAGGCCGGCTCCGACCATCATCGCCAGCTGGAGGGGGCTGAAACGTGCCCGCCGGGCCACGTCGAGGGCGAAGAAGAGATAGACCACGTAGAGGAAGCCATGGATGGGCCCGACCACCATGACCACCCCGGGCGAGTTCGCGGCGAACTGGAGCGGGATACCCACCAGGACGAGAACGAGAAGTCCAACCCCCACCGTCCAGGCCATCACCCGGTAGCGCAGCAGCGCGCCGCGGATCCCGCTCAATGGCGTCGCCACGTCTTCGGGCCCTGCTCGGCGAGCGAGGCGAGGTAGGCGTTGTAGGCCGCGAGCTCGGGGTCCTCTTCGTCGCTGCGCCGCACCAGCTCCTGGCCGGGGCCCGCCGCGGCCCTGCGCTGGGCGCGTCGCAACGCTCTGCTCCCGACGGCTCCCGGATCGTCGTGGATGAGGTTCCACCAGACGACCGCGCCGAAGATCGCGAACGCCGGCCACTCCACGGCGTAGAGATAGCTCAGGGCATTGCCCGACATGGCGACCGTGGCCTGCCACCAGCCGGCAAGCACGCACCCGGGAAACCAGATCAAAAGGACCAGGTGGAGCCCGAGCGCTCGGCGTGAGAACCAGCGGCGACGCATCACCTTCATGGTAGGTCGGGCGGGAACCGACCAGATCAGCGCCAGACCAGAGATCCGCCCCCACTGGCCGATCCGTGGCGCGGCGCAGGACGTCCTCAGGCGACGTCCTCAGGCCACGTCCTCAGGCGACGGTGACCTCTTCGGCGTGGGTGATCCGTGCCAGCTCCTCGAAGGTGGTCGGAAACACCGTGTGCGGAGTGCCTGCCGCCGCCCAGATCGTCGAGTGGGCGCGCAACTCTGAGTCAATCAGCACACGCAACTGTCTTGGGTGGCCCACCGGAGAGACTGCCCCAATCGGCTGGCCGGTGGCGGCGCGAACCTGTTGCGGATCCGCCCGCGACATGGTGCCGACGCCGATCCGTTGCGCCACTAGCACCGGATCGACCCGGTGCGCACCACTGGTGAGGACAAGGATGGCGTTGCCGTCGGCGAGGAAAACAAGGCTGTTGGCAATGGCCGCCACCTCGCAGCCGAGCGAAGCAGCGGCATCTGCGGCCGTTCGGGCCGATCCGTCGACCTCGCGCACCTCTCCTGTCGCCCCGGCTTGCCGCAACAACGCTTGGATCCGAACCGCGTTCGGGTGCATCGAGCGATCCTGCCATGGCAACGAGCTCGCGGCGGGCGAGAGCGCTCGCATGAATAAACCGTGAACCCCACCCGACCAGCAGATGGACTGAGTAGCATTCCGCCAGCCCACCCGGGGGGACTGGGCTCTATTGCAGGAGAAAGGGAGACTCGATGCATCTCGGGATCAAGAGGCTGGGGGTGCCCATGGCGGCCACGGTGCTGGGGCTTACGTCCCTCGCCGGTATGGCCACCACTGCGGCACAGGCCAGCTCAAAGCCGACCTACACGATCGCCTACGAGGGTCCGCTCTCGGGAGGCAACCAGCAGCTCGGCCTGAACATGAAGTACGCCGTGCAACTCGCCGTCAACCAGGCCAACTCCGGCTCGACCTTCGGCTCGTTGCCCTTCAAGCTGAAGTTCACGCCCGCCGACGACGGTGGCTCTGCCACCCAGTCGCCGACGACCGCCCAGGGCCTGATCGACAACAAGTCGGTTGTCGCCGTTGTCGGTCCGGCGTTCTCCGGAGCGACCAAGGCGGCCGAGCCGTCCTTTGCCGCAGCGCACCTCGCCACGGTCAGCCCTTCGGCTACCGCGCCGATTCTGGCCGACGAGGGATGGAAGAACTTCTTCAGGGTCGTCGCTGACGACAATGCCCAGGGCCCGGCAGACGCCACCTACGCCGTACAGAAGCTAAAGGCGAAGGGCATCTACACCGTCGACGACGCCAGCTCCTACGCCGTCGGCCTCGTGTCGGCCTTCGACGCCAAGGCGACGTCGCTCGGCGCGAAGATCACGCACCAGCAGGCGCCGGGGACAACCCAGTGCCAGGCCGGAACCGGCAACGTGCAGGAGTACGGCGCGCTGGCGACCCAGGTGCAGCAGACCCATGACCCGGTGACCTTCTACGCCGGCTACTACTGCGACTTCGCCCTCTTCGCCAAGGCGCTGCGGGCGGCCGGTTACACCGGCCAGCTCATGTCCGACGACGGCAGCCTCGACCCTCACTACGTGAGCCAGGCTGGCACGTCGGTGGCCGCGAAGACGGTTCTGTCCTGCGCGTGCACCAACCTCGGCAACTCGTCGGCGGACAAGGCGTTCTCGTCCGGCTTCAAGAAGCTGGCCGGCTTCCCGGTCGGCACGTACTCGGCCGAGGCCTACGACGCAGCGAACACGATCATCTCCACGCTGAAGAAGCTTGGCAACAAGTCGATCAGCCGCGCGGCACTCGTGACCGCCTTGCACAAGGCGGTCTACCCGGGCCTCACGAAGCGGGTCCACTTCCTCAGCAACGGCAACATCGCTGGCAGCACCGTCTACGAATACCAGGTGCAGAACGGAAAGATCGTCGAGCTCGGGCCGGTCACCCAGCTGGTCGGTTAGCACGTCTTGAACCGGATCAAGGGGGTCGCGCCAGTCGGCGCGGCCCCCTTGCCCGGTCAGCGCGCTCGTGACAGGCCTCGTCAATCGGCCCTCTCGCGGCCTTGTGGGGGAAACCCGGGGAGACCCAACCGATGTGCTTCACCTCGAACTTCTGGAACCTCGTCGTCTCAGGCCTTGCAGACGGTTTCCTCTATGCGCTGATCGCGCTCGGTTACACCCTTGTGTACGGCGTGCTCCAGCTCATCAACTTCGCCCACAGCGAGGTATTCATGAGCGGGGGCTTCGCTAGCTACTTCGTGCTGCGTGCAGCCATGGGATCGAGCACGCCGCACGGGATCGCCTCGGTGGGCTTCGTCGTACTCGGCGTGCTCGCCGGAGGAACGGGTGGCGCGCTCGTGGCTTTCCTCCTTGAGCGGATCGCCTATCGCCCGCTCCGGCGCCGACACGCTCCGAGATTGGCCTTCTTGATCAGTGCCATCGGGGCGTCGTATTTCTTGTACAACCTCGCCGGCAAGGAATTCGGGCGCAACGCGCTCGAGATCCCTTCGCCGTTCACCAACGGCCCTGTCTTCACGATCTTCGGTGCCGTGGTGCAGACCTACTACATCGTGATCGCGATCTCAGCCGTGGTGATGCTCGTGCTCGTTGACCGCGTCGTCGCAGTGACCAAGCTCGGCAAGGGCATCCGGGCGGTCGCCCAGGACGCCGAGACTGCGAGCCTCATGGGCGTCAACATCGACCGTGTCATCTCCCAGACCTTCGTCGTCGGCGGGATCCTCGGGGGTGCGGCCGGCTTCCTGTTCGGCTTGAGCGCAGGCGTGGTGTTCACCATGGGCTTCACACCCGCCTTGAAGGCCTTCACCGCAGCGGTACTTGGCGGGATCGGCAACATCCGGGGAGCGGTGCTCGGCGGCCTGCTGCTGGGGATCGTCGAGAACCTAGGCGTGGCATGCACCCAGGCATCCTGGCGCGACGTCATCGCGTTCGGGATCCTCGTCCTCGTACTGATGATCCGCCCGACCGGCATCCTCGGCGAACGCCTGGGACGGTCGGCATGAGGAGCAACCGATGAGCGCCACGCTGCCGGCGACACCCCCCGGTACCCAGCCGACGGCCGGTGGCCAGTCGGTGGCGAACGACCGCAAAACACAGTTCCTCCGCCTCTGGCACAACGACGAGGCGCGCCGGCTATTTGCCTGCCTCGTCGGCGGGGTCGTGCTCGCACTTATGACCGGGCCCGAGGGCGACGGCATCTCGATGACCTCGGGACTGAGTGGGGCGTTGCTCCATCCGCGCATCTTCGCCTTCCTGGGGATCGGTGCAGTGGTGTGGGCGCTGATGACGCTGCGTCGTCGTTACGGGGCGAGCATCCGACGCCTCAACGACCGAGTGACCGGCGCACCGCGGCGGCTGCTCCCCGACCGACGCGTGCGAGCCGTCGTCCTCTTGGCGATCTTGGCGGTAGCGATCGTCTACCCGATCTACCTCAACAGCTTCTGGCAGAGCGTGCTCGTTGAGCAGATCGGCGTGTACGTCCTTTTGGCCATCGGCTTGAATGTCGTGGTCGGGTACGCCGGCCTACTGGACCTCGGCTACATCGCCTTCTTCGCCATCGGCGCCTACTCGGACGCCTACTGGACCGGCGCGTTGCCGGTGCACCCGATCTTCCACCTCAATCCGTTCTGGGCGATACCGTTCGCCATCGCAGCAGCGATGCTCGCCGGTGTGCTGCTCGGGACCCCGGCCCTGCGGCTTCGGGGTGACTATCTTGCAATCCTCACCCTCGGGTTCGGCGAGATCATCCAGATCGTGGCGAACAACCTCACCGGAGTGACCGGAGGGGCGCAGGGCGTCATCAACATCCCGCACTTCTCGATCCACCTCTTCGGCATCAATTACGCCTGGGGGATCGCGTCACTCCCGTACTACTACCTGCTACTCGGCTTCGTCGTCATCGCCCTCGTCGCCTTCTCCTTCCTTGAACACTCCCGGGTCGGGAGAGCCTGGAGCGCCATCCGGGAGGACGAGGTCGCTGCCGAGGCCTCGGGCGTGAGCGTGCTCAAGTACAAGGTGATGGCGTTCGCAATCGGCGCGTCGACCTCGGGGTTCGCCGGGATGATCGTGGCGAGCCAGATCAGCTTCGTGGAGCCTGGCGACTTCACCGTGCAGCTGTCGATCCTCATCCTGGTACTCGTGATCTTCGGCGGGATGGGGTCGCTGGCCGGTGCGGTAGTCGGCGCCGCGGTGCTCCAGTGGCTGCCGCAATATCTGCGAGTCCATCCACTGTTCGGCTTCCAACAGCAAGATCTGTACATCTACCTCGGCGCAATCCTCGTGCTGATGATGATCTTCCGGCCCGTCGGCCTCATCCCTTCCAAGCGCCGAAAGCGCGAAATCGGCCTCGCCGAGCACGGCGTGGGGACCGCCGACGCCATGAGCGGCAGCAGCGACCCGGTCGTATGAGCACCGCCACGAGCGCCGCGATCGCCGCGGCCACCGCCGTCGATCCCGCCCTCTCGATCGTGGAGGTCGACCACGTCACCCTCCGATTCGGAGGACTGACGAGCCTCAACGACGTCTCGTTGCGCCAGCGCCGGGGCGAGATCCTCTCGGTGATCGGCCCGAACGGCGCGGGGAAGACCTCGTTGTTCAACTGCTTGACCGGGGTCTATACCCCGCAGGAGGGAACGATCTTGTTCCACCGGGCAGACGGCGCGACGCTCTCGGTGGTCGGCACCAAGCCGCACCGAGTCAATCGGGCCGGGATCGCCCGCACCTTCCAGACGAGCCGCCTGTTCAACGCGCTCACCGCCTTTGAGAACGTGAAGATCGGCGTGGAGTCCCACCAGCACAC
>JAODBN010000254.1 GCA_025463965.1 Acidimicrobiaceae bacterium | reverse complement strand
GAAAGTCCAGGCAGACCCGCTAACGCCGCTGCTCGCCTCGGCGCACACTATCCCCCCTCGTAGTCCTCACCGGCTCTCGCCGGTCATAACTCGCTGATTCGGCGCCCCTCTCCGGGGCGCCGTTTCGCGTTCCGGCCCGCCGCGGGCCTCTGTGAGAAAACACACAGGGGCCTCGCGGCGCGCGCCCCTCCCACCCCGGAGGAGCCCAAACCGTGACCACTCGCGCGCCCGTAACCCCCCAAATCTCGGCGAGACGGCGCATCAACTCCCTCCTGCGCTGGAGTGCCGAGCCAGATCGCACGGCTGCGACCGCCCCTGCCCGGCGGGCCTTCCTCGATCGGTTCGAGAAGGAGGTCGACCCGGAGATGAGGCTCAGCCCCGACGACCGCGCCAAGCGAGCGGAATGTTTGCGAAAGGCCTACTTCATCGACTTGGGACTCCGAAGCGCCGCAGCGCGCCGAGCGAGAGGGAAGACGTCGTGACCGTCTACACCTTCGCGTCGACGAGACCCGCGCACCTCGACACCGACGCAACGACCGATCTTGCTGCTCGAGCCCGGGCCCTTGCAGCAACGCTCGAGGCAATTGACGACGAGACCGATCCCTTCGTCCGGGGCGAGGTCATCCGTCAGGCTCGGGAGCTTCACGAGCGCACGAGAGTCGTGCTGGCATGAGCCGGAATGTGACCATCGACCTCGACCAGCCCGACGACGTGCTCAGGCTATGGGCCGAGGCTCGCCGCGTCAGCGAGCACCGCAAGGTCGAGCCGGCGCTACGCATCGACCTCGTCCGACTCGCGATCGCCGCAGACCCCGCGGTGAGCGACGAGGTCCTCGCGGCGCTCGACCGGGTGACGCCGGCCGCCGTGCTTGAGGCCTACTTCGCCGAGCTGGTGCCAGACCGATCGACGATCGGGGCCTACCGTGTCTAGCGGCGTCGATTGGGTCACGGGCCCCGGAATCGTCGATCCCCCGGAGCGTTGCGCGCAGTTCGAGTCGAGCGACCTCGGCAACGCGAGACGTCTCGTGGACGCTCACGGCGAGGACTTGCGCTACGCCCCCCAGCTCGGCCGGTGGCTCGCCTGGGACGGCAAGCGCTGGTGCGAGGACCTCACTGGGGAGGTCATGCGTCGGGCGAAGTCGGTCGCCGACTACATCCTCGACGAAGCGCGCGCCGCGACGGACGACAAGTTGTTTCGCTGGGGCCTCCGGTCGCAGTCCGCGTCGTCGCTCACGAACATGGTCACGCTCGCCGAGAGCGAGCCGGGAATCCCGGTGCTCGTCGGCGCCCTGGACGCGGACTCCTTCGCCTTCAACGTCCGCAACGGCACGATCAACCTTGGCTCTGGCGAGCTGCGCCCCCACGATCGACGCGAGCTCGTCACGAAGCTCTCCGACGTCGACTACGACCCGGACGCGACGTGTCCCACGTGGTTGCGCACGCTCGAGGAGGTGTTCGCCGCCGACGCCGAGGTGATCCGGCTCATTCAGCGCTTCACCGGCTACAGCCTCACGGGCGACGTCAGCGAACAGAAGATGTCGTTCGGCCACGGCAGTGGCAGCAACGGCAAGACGACGATCCTGAACGCGCTGCGCGACATGGTGGGCGAGTACGGCATGCACCTCGACCCAGCCGTGCTCATCGCCGGGGACCACGACCAGCACCCGACAGGGCTCACCGATCTTCGTGGCGCACGCCTCGTGACGACGGTCGAGACCGAGCAGGGTCGCCGGCTCAACGAGAGCTTGGTCAAGATGCTGACAGGCGGCGATCCGATCCGAGCCCGGAGGATGCGGCAGGACTACTTCGAGTTCATGCCGACGCACAAGCTGTGGTTCGCCGGCAACCACCTGCCCCGGATCAACGGGACGGACTACGGGATCTGGCGCCGCATCGTCCTCATCCCCTTCGAGGTCGAGTTCGGTCCCGAGCGAGCCGACAAGATGCTTCCGGGTCGACTCGCCGAGGAAGCGTCCGGGATCCTCGCCTGGGCCGTACAGGGCTGCCTCGACTGGCAACGGGACGGCCTGCGAATCCCCGAGCGCGTGAGCAACGCCACCGCGGCCTACCGGCAGTCTCAGGATCACATCGGCCGGTTCCTCGTCGACACCTGCATCCCTGGCGACACCTGTTACGTGAAGACCTCGGATCTCCGCTCCGCCTACGAAGCGTGGTGCGCCGACCAGGGCGAGCGACCGTGGACAGCAACCGCAGTCGGGCGTGAGCTGACGAGCCGAGGCTTCGATACGAGCCGCATCGGATCCGGCAATGCCAAAGCGCGTACCTGGCTTGGTCTGGGACTTCTTTCTCAGGACAGCGAATCATGAACACCGTGGGACGCGTTGGGACGCGTTCTACCTATTGCACGTATATGCCCCCTCGCGAGAGAGGAACGGGGGAACCCGTCCCAACCTGTCCCACTGCCTCAGATCAGGCTCGTGCAAAGCGAGATGCAGACCAGGGATGTCCTGCGATCGAGCCGTGAGCGATGCAAGGCAAAAACCCTGCGCGGTATGAGCTGTGGACAAGTCGCACTCGAGTGCTTGTTATCTCCCTGTCGAGCACTGCCAACAGCATCACGGCAGGTCATGGTGCATTTCTAGGTGTAGATAACAGGCACGTAGACGGTGTGCCGGTCACCAGCTGGCACTGAGGGGGCGAAATCATCCCATCGCATTAGTCCCAGGAGAGCGCTGGACCATCAGGAATGTGCAACACCTGACGGTCTTCGCTGCTCGTCCTCGCTCTCAGATTCGCACGATTGCCGTCCAGGATCTGTCTACAGCCTCGTAACCCTGCCGCCGCACGCATTCCTCCCCCCGCGTCACGTTCGTGGCGCTCCCGACCAAGCACACTGGAGGTTCCAAGAAATGCTGACCGAGTCCATGCGATTCGAGCGAGAGTGCGCCGGCAAGCGTTCCTACCGCTCGCCTGCCGAGGCGCGTCGCTGGCAGCGCGACCACGCCAGTCGCGTTCCGGGTACCGAGCGGCTCAAGCCGTATCAATGCACGTGGTGCGAGCGGTATCACCTCGGCCACCCGCTCCGGGCGAAATGGGCGGTCTCGGCATGACCACCGTCGCACAGATCCGCCGCGCTCTGCGCCGTGGCCGCCTCGACGCCGCACGGGCCGCCCAGGACCGCCTCCATGCTTCGCTGCGAGCCGGCGACGAGACAACGATCGCCGAGCGCTCAGGCGAGCTCTGGCTGGCCGTAGAGCGCCTCTCGTCTGCGGAACGGCGGGAGTTCGAGGGGCCGTGGCCCACCCCTCGGAGGTCCCAGTGAGCCGGCACGCGGGCAACACCCGTCGCCGCATGTCGCCCAGTGCGCGCCGGCGCGAAGACGAGCGACGCGCCGCGGAGAACGCTCCGACGTCCCGAGGCGTGAAGCGCCGCGAGCAGGGTACCTGGCAGCCGCCGGCCCCCGACTCAGCTTTCAATGTCCCGTCGCTGACGGGCGGAACCGAGGAGGAGAACTGAGATGCAATTGTTCGGAAGGCAAGCCGAGACTCCCGAGCAGCGTGAGGTTCGCGAACGCGACGAGGAGCAGCGCCGCAAGAACCGAGACGCGGCGCCGAACGCCATCGCCGCAAAGCTTCGGGCCGAGGAGGAGCGGCGGTACGCGACCGCGTCGGCAATGCCGGTCCCGCGCCAATACCCGCCCGGCAGATCGCCCGAGGACGTCGAGGCACGCAGGGAGGAGGCTCGGGTCCGTCTCGAAGACTCGAAAGTCTTGCAGGCCAGGGCCGACGCGTGGCGTCGGACGGTCGCCGATGCCACCACGTCGGCCCAGCGCGACGAGGAAGCCGCAGCCGCGGGCCACGACCTCGACGCGTATGCCGCTGCATATGGACGCCACCAGGCCCTACGCAAGCTCCTCGGCCAACTCGACGAGGCAGAGCGCACGCGCCGCCAGATCGCCGCACAGCCGATCATCCACGGCTCCGAGCGGATCTGATGCTGCGCTCCGAAGCGTTGTCGTTCGCTCGCAAGGCCCGCGCCGTCGGATGGGCCATCCGCGAGGAGGCGTATGTCCACGGCGACGTCGCCACGCTCGCCAAGGGTCGCGAGATGACACGCCTTTCCGACCTCATCCTTACCGAGCTCGATAAGCCACCGAGCTTCGGCGCCACCGTTCTCAAGGCCGACGACGAGAGCCGGTTTCTCCTCCTCGTCGCGTACAGCGCGAACAAGATGCCGGCACGTGGAGCGGACCAACGGACCGACGTCGCAAGTCCGGAGGTGCTCGAGAAGGCGTGCTGGAACTTCATGGACAACGGCGCGCAGCTCGGCACGTTCCACAAGACAGCCGGTGGCGGGCGCGTCGTCGAGAACTTCGTCCACCGCGGTCCGAAGTGGAAGATCACCGGCCCTGACGGCACGACTCAGGTGGTCCGAAAAGGCGACTGGATCGTCGGAATGATCCTCGACGAGCCCACGTGGCAGCTCTACAAAGCCGGGAGGATTCGGGGCGCCTCGCCGCAAGGAACTGCCCGCCGTAAGCCCGCGAGCGCAGAGACGCTCGCCCGGATCAGAAGGGAAGAACCGCATGTCAGATGACATCACAGAGTTCGTCGACCTGAACACCCTTGAGCTGCACCTTGTGGGCGACGCGGCGAACCGCTTTTCCCCGTTGCTGGCCAAGGCAGCGGAGGCGCTTGACGAAGTTCGGAGCAACCAACCACCACAGAAAGAAGGCAAGAAAATGGGAGAGAAGGCACTTCTGAAGGCGCAGCTTGCGCAGGCCGAAGCCGCACTCGCGAAGGCAGGACTCACCGCACCACGGCGCGGCAACGGAAGCGATCCGTACGTCGCGGAAGGACTCATGGACCACGTGGGCGCACCCGTGCGGTCGGTGGTGACATCGAACGCGGAAGGCGTGCTCCGCGATATGACCGCAGAGGCGTCGCTGCTCAAGTCACAGGGCCGCCGCCAGGAAGCCCGGGAAATGCACTACAGGCTTGCGGCGGCGAAAATGATGATCAACGAAAATCAGCGCGGAGAGCACCCGCGCCCGTCGCGTATGGGCCCCGGTACCGTGGAACTCTTCGTGCGCACCGGACGTCTCGGCGAGGACTCCGACCTCGGGGGGATCTGATGCCGGCCCCCGACAACCCCAACTTCCCCGGGGTGGTACCACTGGCGCCGGTCGACTTGAGCGGAGGAGCGTCGACGACAGCCGACCAGATGACGACCGGCGGCGCATCCGTAGCGAAGGCGATTCGAGGATCTCTCGGCGCCCCGGGGAGCCAGTCGCACACGAGCCTGCTCGACGCGTACTCGAGCTGGCGAGAGCGGGAAGCCGCCGCGAGCGAAGCCACGAAGGCGAAAAGCGACACGCGCACGCCGGCAGAGGTCGAGGCTTCGCTCGACGCCCGGGCGATGCGAAAGAGCGCTCGCCGTCTCGCGAAGCATCTCCGCGAAGGTGCTTCTCCCGCTGTCGCAGGCGTCCGAGCCCACGAGCACTACAAGAAGCACGGCGGGAAGTCGTCGCACGCGGTCTGGGCTCGCAAGATCGCGCGGGGCTGACCATGGGCGAGCCCAAGCGCGGCTACACGAATACTCACCCGCCATTCGAAGCGGGCAACCTGGCGGCGGCCAAACACGGCGCATTCAGCCTTCGGTCGATCACCGCCGGGGGCCTTGCGGTGCGGGCCGCGCTTTTCGAGCGCTGTCCATGGATGGTCGCCGACGTCGACGACGAAGCGCTCGAGCGCTACTGCCGGGCCGAGGCACGCGCCCGGATGCTCGACGAGTACATCCAAGGCGTCATTGAGCAGCGCGGCGTCGAGGCGGTCAAGCCGTACCTCTTCTCAGAAGCTCGAGGCGCCGACGCCAACGCGCAGAAGTTCGCTCAGGATCTCGGGCTCGACCCCGCGGGGCGAAGCCGGATCGCCCGTGACATCGGCATGGCCCGCAAGCTGTTCGAGCCCGAAGGCAACGCGATTACCGCGCTCGGCATTCAGGGCCGCAAGCTGCGTCAGCTCAGGGGACGCGCATGAACAAGAAGAGCCTTCGCGAACTACGCGCCTACCTGCACGAACACCCGGAAGTGCTCGATCCGAGCCAGCAGCCGGAGGACTTCCTCGGACTGCGCCAGCACGATGCAGAGATCGTCCAACTCCCATCCCCCGACGAGCGAAAGGACTGACGTGGCGACAGAAGTGCCCCCGATCGTTATTGATATCACCGCCTCGGATAAGTCCTTCATCGCGACGTTCGCGAAGGACAAGGCCCTCCTCACTGATTGGGCGAAGGCCTCCGCGCGAGCGAAGCTCGGTGCCGACTCCACGGGCTTCCAAGACCACATCGCGACGGCCAAGACCGAGCTGCTCGACTTCGCCAAGAACGTCTCACGCGCGAAGCTCGGCGCCGACGCGGCGCCGTTCTGGACCGAGATCGCGGCGCTGCGGACCACCCTCGACACGATGTCTCCTCTCGACGTCCGCGTGGACGCGAACACCGGCCTCGCCATGGCGAAGATCGCCGCGTTGCGCGGGGACCTCGCATCGGCCTCGATCGGGAGTTTGCTCGCTGGCGCGGCCGGGGGAGCCGCTGGCGGCGGAGGCGGAGGCTGGGGGTCGGTACTCGCTGGCATGCTCGGCTTCGGCGGGCGGAGGCGAGGGGCGATCCCCGGTCTCGGCGCGCTCGCTGGCGTCGGCACCCTCGGTGGATTTGCGGGTCTTGGCTCCGAGCATGTCATCGGCACTCTCGGCGGCCTCGCTGGCTTCGCGGGCGCGGGCGCGCTCGGCGGAGGTCTGCTCGGAGCCGGAACACTCGGCGTAGCGGGTGTCGGCATGGGCACCGACCTCGCGGGCATCGGACAGGCCGCGGGCGATATCAAGCTGACCGTCCAGGCTCAAAACGCGCTTAACCAGGCGATCGCCGTCTACGGCAAGAACAGCATCCAGGCCCAGCAGGCCCAGGCCCAGCTCAACTACACCCTGAGCGGGTTCCCAAAGGTCGCGCAGGGGGCCATCCACG
>JAODBN010000228.1 GCA_025463965.1 Acidimicrobiaceae bacterium | reverse complement strand
CGCCGCCGTCGGGGCTGGACACGATGCCCACGATCTCCCCGTGCAGGTTATGAACGGGGTTCCCGCAGGAGGCGGCGTCGCCGTAGTTGAAGAGGTTCCCCAACGAGGTGACGATCCAGAAGCCCTGACCGTCCGGAGTCGGCGCCATCCCGACGAAGTTCCCCGAGTGGCTCGAGTGCACCGGCGTGCCGTAATCGACGGCGTCGCCGTAGTTGAAGACGTTGCCCTTGGCCGTCAAGATCCAGTAGCCGCCCCCGTCAGCGGTGGCCGCGCCGCCGACCGCCGTCGTGGCGAGATGGCGATCGGTGGACTTCGAGCCGTAGAAGCCGGCGCCGCCGTAGTTGTGGACGCCGCCGTTCGACTCGTACAGGTAGTAGGCGGGCTGCGCGCCCAGCTGAGCCAGCGGGGTGGTGGTCGGGACCGCTCCGGCCGCTGAGGTCGTCGGGGGCACCGTCGTGGTCGTGGTGCTCGTCGATGCGGCGGCACCTGGCGAGGTCGCCGGCAAGGCGCGCACTCCGGGTGTCACGACCGGGCTGGTGCCCGAGCCGCCCGTGGCGCGCGTCGTGGTGGTCTGGCTCGGGAGGGTGGTCGTGGTCCCCGAGCTGGTGGTGGTGACCGGGAGGGTGGTCGTGGAGGACGGCAACGTCGAGCTGGTCGAGGGGGCGCCCGTCGTCGTGGTCGTGGTCACCGGGGGGGCCGAGCAGATCGAGGCGGCGTGGCTGACGACGGCGCCAGTGGTCTTCGCCGGTACGAGCTGGCCGGTCGTGCCCGCTCCGGCGGCTACCCCCGCCGTCCCGGCGAGCAGGCCGGCGAGTGATCCGGTCCCGACGAGCGCCGCGAGGGCGCGCCGCGTCGACCGGCCCGTTGCCGAGCGCATCAGGCGCGGAGCAGTTCGCCGACGCGGAATGCGAGGTCGATCGCCTGGCGAGCGTTCAGCCGGGGATCGCAGGTGGTCGTGTAGCGCAGCGGCAGCTGCTCTTCGAGGATGTCCTCGACCCCGCCAAGGCACTCGGTGACGTCGTCGCCGGTCAGCTCGACGTGGACGCCGCCCGGCCAGGACCCCTCGGCGCGGTGCACGGCGAAAAACCCACGGATCTCGCCGAGCACGTCGTCGAAGTGGCGGGTCTTGCGCCCGCCTTCGGAAGTGAAGGTGTTGCCGTGCATCGGGTCGCACTGCCATACGACGGGATGGCCGGCGTCGGTCACGGCACGGATGATCGGCGGCAGCAGGGTCGTGACCTTGGAGACGCCCATCCGACAGACGAGCGTCAGCCGTCCCGGGATGCGCGCCGGATTGAGCCGCTCGCACAGCTCGAGGACCTCCTCGGCCGTTGCGGTCGGGCCGAGCTTGACCCCGATCGGGTTGTGCACCCCGGAGAGGAACTCGACGTGCGCGCCCTCGAGATCACGGGTGCGCTCGCCGATCCAGAGCATGTGGGCCGAGCAGTCGTACCAGTCGCCCGTCAACGAGTCGCGCCGGGTGAGGGCCTCCTCATAGTCGAGCAGCAGCGCCTCGTGGCTCGTGTAGAAGTCGACCTGCTGGATGGGCGCCTTGGCGGACAGGTCCACGCCACAGGCACGCATGAAGCGCAGCGCCCGGTCGATCTCCTCGGCGATCGCCTCGTAGCGGCGACCCTCGGCGCTCGTGGCGACGAACTCCTGGTTCCACGCGTGCACCTGTGAGAGATCGGCGAAGCCACCCTTGGTGAAGGCGCGCAGCAGGTTCAAGCTGGATGCCGCGTGGTGGTAGGCGGTGATCATGCGCGTCGGGTCGGGAACGCGCGCCGCCGGCACCGGGGCGTCGTCGTTCACGATGTGGCCACGAAATGCCGGCATCTCGACGTTGCCGATCCGCTCGACTGGCGAAGACCGAGGCTTCGCGTACTGACCGGCGATACGGCCGATCTTCACCACCGGAACGCCGGAGGCGTAGGTGAGCACCACGGCCATCTGAAGGATCACCTTCAGCTTGTCCCGGATGGAGTCCGCTCCCTGCTCGGCGAAGGACTCGGCGCAGTCCCCGGCCTGAAGCACAAACGAGTGCCCGGCGGCGACCGTTCCGAGCGCCTCGGTGAGCGAGCGCGCCTCACCGGCGAACACCAGCGGGGGCAGGCCGGCAAGCACCGAGCTCGCCGCCATCGCTGCGTTCGCATCCGGCCAGATCGGCAGTTGCTGTGCCGGACGGTCCCTCCACGATCCCGGCCGCCACTGCGCGCTCGTACTCGTGGCGGGGCGCGTCCTCGGTCCCTCCTGCGGCTCGGCCATGCCAAAGCCTAAGACACCCCCGGGCACCTGCGCCTCACGCCGCCGATGCCCTAACACTCTGCTCAAACCGCTGCGACGCCTCGCTCAACCTGTTCTCGCCTCGCTGCACCGTGGTGCCGCCGCCTACGCTCTCGCCGATGAGCGAAGAGCCGGCTCCCTCGGGCGAGCGAATCGGCATCTTCGGGGGCACCTTCGATCCGGTGCACGTGGGCCATCTGGTCGCCGCGGTCAACGCCCGCCATGCCCTCTCGCTCGACCGGGTCCTCATGGTCGTGGCGAACGAGCCGTGGCAGAAGGTGGGGGAGCGCCCGGTGAGCCCGGCGGAGGACCGCCTGGCGATGGTCGAAGCCGCCGTCGCGGGTCACGAGGGCCTCGAGGCCTCAGCGCTCGAGATCGAGCGCGGGGGGACTTCCTACACCGCGGACACGGTGGAGGCTCTGGCAAAGCTGCATCCCGCCGCCGAGCTGTTCCTCATCGTCGGCGCGGACGTCGTCGCGGGCATCGAGACCTGGGAGCGCCTTGACGCGGTCCGTCAGGCGGTCACGCTCGTCTCGGTCAACCGTCCCGGCGCGGAAACCGTCGAGATCTCGGACGACGGCCCACTTTCGGGCTGGCGCGCCGTGGCGATCGAGGTTCCCGATCTCGAGATCTCGAGCACCGACCTGCGGGACCGCGCCCAGACGGGCCGTCCCCTCGACTATCTCGTGCCGACGCCCGCTATCCGCGTGATCCGGGCGCGGCGGCTGTACGCTGAACGTGGATGACGAGTCGAGCCATGAAGCAGATCCGACCCGATCGATGGCACCTCGCCTCACACGCTTGCGGACCGGAGAGCTCCGGCCGTTGAGTTCTGAGCTCGCCCTCGTGGCCGCGCAGGCGGCCGCAGCGAAGACGCTCGAGCCCACGGTCGTGCTCGACGTCGGCGACCTGATCGGGATCACCGATCACTTCGTGATCTCCGGCGGTCGCAACGATCGCCAGGTGAGGGCCGTCGTCGACGAGGTCCAGCGGGCGCTTCGCGAGGCCGGCGGCAAGCTGCTGCGCCGCGAGGGCCTCGACGACAACCGGTGGGTGCTCCTCGACTTCGGCGATCTCATCGTCCACGTGTTCGACGCCGAGGCTCGCGAGTTCTACGACCTCGAGCGGCTGTGGGCCGATGCGCCACGCCTCAACCTCGAGGACGTCCTCGAGGCTCCGGCCGCCCTGCGCTGATCCTCCCGCCCGAGTCTGCGAGCCCGCTCGCATCGGGATCTCTCCTCGGCTCCTCGGCCGGCTTGCTCGGGCTGGACTACTTGGGCTTGCTGTTCGTCGACGAATGACCCGATGACGGCGCGGGTGGTGGCGCGAGCAGCGAGTGGTAAGTCTTCGTGGTGACCGGCGTGCTCGTGGTGGTGGCCTCCGGCGTGTAGTTGTAGAGCAAGTTCCCACCGGACCCCGTCAGGTAGAAATTGACGCCCTTCACCTTTGGGAAGTTCTGCATCAGGGTGTAGGTGACCTGGGCAAGCGGCAGGTAGAGGTCGGGGCCGAACCGAGAGCCGAACGTCGGGCTGAGGTCCACCTGGGCGATCCCGCTCTTGGTCACTCGCACGTCGAGCGCCCTTGTCGGCAGGTCCGTTGGGGCCAGGTTCTTCTCGGTCGCGCTCGGACCGAGCGCCAGCAGCTGCAGGGCGGTGCTCGGCACGATCGTCGTGTACCAGGTGCGGCGCACCCCGACGAGCTGGCCAGCCACATTGACGAGGTAGATCACCACCTGGTCCTTCGGGTTGGGCTTGGTAGGCGGCTGGGTCGTGGTCGGGGTGGTGCTCGTCGAGGAGGCACCCGGCAGGTTCAGCGCGGCGGGCAGCGGCGCCCCGACTGGCTGAGCGCCGTTGGACAGGGGCACGCCACAGGCCGACGCGCCGATCGCTAGGAGGCCGAGCGTCGCGGCGACGGTGGACTTGGCCCTCACCGGCGCTCGCCCACCCGGGCAGGGAGGGGAGCGTCGTCCCCGACGGTGTTTCCGTAATCCTCGCCGGAGGCGGACCGCTCCTCGAGCTCGCTCTCGGCGCGGGCGAGCTCCTCGGCGCGTGGCAGTGGAAGCTCGACCACGAAGCGGGCGCCCCGCTCGCCGTGCTCCTCCACCCACACCCGGCCACCGTGCAGCTTGACGTGCTCGACCACGAGGGCGAGGCCGAGCCCGGTGCCTCCGCCGGTGCCTCGGCTGCCCGCTGCCACCGATCCGCGGGCGAAGCGCTCGAAGACCCGTTCGCGCTCTTCGGGGGGGATGCCCGGGCCCTCGTCTTCGACGGCGATCCGAACCGAGCCCTCGCGGCCCTCGACCGTGACCCGCGTGGCACCGCCGGCGTAGCGCTCCGCGTTCTCCAGCAGGTTGGTCATGATTCGCTCAAAACGTCGCTTGTCCACGACCACCTGGCGGTGTTCCACGGCCGGGTCGACCGCCACGGCCACCCCGCTACCGGCAGGCTGCGCCGAGCGACGGACCAGCTCGCCGATCGCCACGAGGCTCGCTTCGAAGTCGGCCGATCCGGCATCGAGCCGGGAGATCTCGAGCAGCTCGCCGACCATGCGCTGGAAACGGCGAACCTCCGCCGCCACGAGGTCGAGGGCCTGGCGTGAGCGATCGGGGAGCTCCTCGCGCCGCGCCTCGATCACCGACAGCGAGGCGGCGAGCGTGGTCAGCGGCGAGCGCAGCTCGTGGCTGACGTCCGAGGTGAAGCGGGCGTCACGCTCGATCCGTTGCTGGAGCCGGTCGACCATCCGGTTGAACGAGGAGGCGAGGACCGCGAGGTCTCGGGCGTCGGCCGTCTCGAGGCGCGTTCCGAGGCGCCCACTGGCGATGGCGAGGGCGGCCTGGGAGACGTCGCGAAGCGGCCGCAGCGCTCGGCCGGCCGCCCACCGCCCGAGGACAGCCCCGGCGATCGTCGTCACCAGGCCAGCGACGGCGAGGGCGGCGAGGATGATGTGGAGGGTGCGCGACGTCGCATCGAGCGGGAAGATCTCGAAGTAGTCGCCGCCGAGGGCCGGGACCGGCACGCCGACGGCCACCTCGGTCTTGGTCCCATCCGAGAAGACCTGGTAGGAGGCCCGGTGGGTGGAGGTGACCGACGTCACCAGAGGCCGGGGCAGGAGCTGTTCGCCGAGCTTGGGATTGAGCTGGGTCCACTGGGCGCCGTCGAAGTAGAGCGAGGTCGAACCCGATCCCGCATCCACCTGGCTGATCGCCTGGTACTCGAGCGTGCCTCCGCTGATCGGAATCGGGCTGCTGTCACCGGCCTGCATCTTGTTGAGCACCGACAAGGCGTGCGCGTAGGCCTGGTTCTGCACCGTCGACAGCTCCTGGCTGACGATCTGCGAGCGGGTCGTGAAGTAGGTGATCGCCGCCAGCGCGCTCGACAGCACGAGGGCGCCGAAGGCGAAGCTGAGGGTGATCCGAGAGCGCAGGCCGAGGTGCACGAGACGCTGGCCGGCCCGAGCAGGCCCCCGCTCGCTCCGATCCCCCGTGCGACCTAGGCCCCCTCGCCCCCTCACCATCAGGGTGCCAGCTTGTACCCGAGGCCGCGGACGGTGAGCACGTGGTGGGGGTTCGCCGGGTCGGGCTCGACCTTGGTCCGCAGACGGCGCACGTGGACGTCGACCAGGCGACCGTCGCCGAAGTAGTCGTAGCTCCACACCCGCTCGAGCAGCTGCTCGCGAGAGAGCACCTTGCCGGGGTTGGCCGCCAGCTCGCAGAGCAGCAGGAACTCGGTCCGGGTGAGGTGCACCTCTTCGCCGGACAGCCGCACGACACCGGCGTCGGGCTCGATCTCGAGGTCGCCGAAGGTCAGTGCCCCTGGCCCTGTGTCACTGGCCCGGGCCCGCCTCAGCAGCGCCCGGATGCGCGCCGCCAGCTCCTTCGGCTCGAAGGGCTTGGTGACGTAATCGTCGGCACCGGCCTCCAGGCCGGCCACCACGTCGTGGGTGTCGGTGCGGGCGGTCACCATGATGATCGGCACCGCGCTCTGGCGGCGCAGCTCCCGGCAACAGGCGAAGCCGTCCATCCCCGGGAGCATGATGTCCACGATGAGCAAGTCGAAAGGCGTCTGCGCGGCGGCCTGGGCGTAGAGCTCCAGAGCCTCCTCCCCGCTGGCTGCCTCGCTCATCTCGTAGCCCTCGTCCTCGAGCGCGAGCCGCATCGAGGTGCGGATCCGTTCGTCGTCCTCGACGAGTAGGAGGTGACTGGCCATGGCCTTTATCTTCGCCCAGCTGGGCGCCGCGCGCCTCACCACCTTCGGCGATGGCCACCTCGGCGCCCCTCGGGACCTACCATGACGCCGTGAGCTGGGAAATCGACGCCTTCGTCGGCTCGCTGACCTCGTCGGCGCCGGCCACCGTCAAGGCCTACCGCACTGACGTCGAGCAGTTCTGTGACTGGGCGGGGCGTTCAGGGCTCACCGGGCCGGCAGAAGTGGACCGTCTCCTGCTGCGGCGGTTCCTCGCCTATCTCGCGACCCGCCGCTACGAGCGCCGCTCGATCGCCCGCAAGGCGGCGGCGCTTCGGCGGTACTTCTCGTGGGCTCGGCGACGCGGACTCATCGCCGACGACCCGTCCCGGCGCCTGTCGGCCCCGGCCGGGTCGGCGCGGCTGCCTCGGGTGCTGAACTCCGGCGAGCTCACCCAGCTTCTCGAGCCGTCCCCGCGAACGCCGACCGGTAGACAGTCGGGCTCTGGCGAGGATCCCGAGTCCGAGGCGGTCGCCCGCCGCGACGACGCAGTCCTCGAGCTCCTCTACGGGGCGGGCCTGCGGGTGAGCGAGTGCTGCGGGCTCGACGTGGACGACGTCGACCTCGCCCGGGGCGCCCTCGTCGTGTGGGGCAAGGGCAACAAGCAGCGCCGGCTACCGCTCGGCGAGCCGGCGGCGGATGCGGTGCGTGCGTGGCTGGCGGCAGGTCGAGCGGTCCTGTTCAAGGAGACGAGCCCGAGCGGGGCGCTGTTCGTCAACCTGCGCGGCAGTCGCCTCGGTCCCCGAGACGTCCGGCGGATCCTCGAACGACGCTCGCCGGTGCCGACCCATCCGCACGCACTCCGCCATACCTTCGCTACCCACCTGCTCGACAACGGTGCGGACCTGCGGGTGGTCCAAGAGCTGCTCGGCCACTCGAGCCTGCGGACGACCCAGATCTACACCCACGTGTCGCGCGAACGGCTGCTCGGCGCCTACCGTCAGTCGCACCCCCGAGCCTGACCGAAGCGCCTGACCGGACGCCGATCGGCGGCCAGGTCGCGGCCTGTGGTCGCTACGCAGGACAGCAGTTGCGCTTGACGTAAGATGTTCCCCGGACCCGCCCGGGTCCCTCGAAACGTCCGTCCGGAGGCCCCCACGGTCGCCCCAGCAGTGGGGCGCGGCCTTCGGATCAGCGATCAACCGTTGGGAAGGAGCGCTCGTGGCCGTCGTCACGATGAAGCAGTTGCTGGACGCGGGGGTGCACTTCGGTCACCAGACCCGCCGGTGGAACCCGAAGATGAAGCGCTTCCTCTACGGCGAGCGCAACGGGATCTACATCATCGATCTTCGTCAGACCCTGAACCGCCTGGAGACCGCGTACAATTTCGTGCGCGATCTCGTCGCCGAGGGCGGCACCATCATGTTCGTCGGGACGAAGAAGCAGACCCAGGACCCGGTGGCCGAGTACGCCTCGGCTTGTGGGATGCCCTACGTCAACGAGCGCTGGCTCGGCGGGATGCTCACCAACTTCGAGACCATCTCGGGGCGCGTGCGCAAGCTCGGGGAGCTCGAAGCGTCCAAGGAGTCCGGCGAGTTCGAGGCGATGCCGAAGAAGGAGGCCCTCCTCCTCTCGCGTGAGCTCGAGAAGCTGCAGCGCAACCTGGGCGGCATCCGCCGGCTGAACCGCCTTCCGAACGCCATCTTCGTGATCGACACGAAGAAGGAGCACATCGCTGTCACCGAGGCCCGCAAGCTCGGCCTTCCGGTGATCGCCGTGGTCGACACCAACTGTGACCCCGACATCATCGACTACGTGATCCCCGGCAACGACGACGCCATCCGCTCCGGCCGCCTGATGTGCCGGGTGCTGGCGGACGCGGTGATCGAGGGTCGCTACATCTACTCCAAGCGGGCGGCGTCGCGGCTCCAGTCCGAGCCCGCGCGTCCTGCCCCTCCTGCACCCCCCGCCGCGGCTCCCGAGGCGCCAGCCAGTGCCGAGGGCTCCGATGCGCCCGTCGCCGCGACCGCGGCAGTGGAGGCCTGATCAATGCCCGAGGTCAGTGCGAAGGACGTCCAGCGGTTACGCCAGGCGACAGGCGCCGGGATCCTCGACGCCCGTCGTGCCCTCGTCGAGAACGACGGCGACTTCGACGCGGCGTCCCAGTGGCTGCGCGAGCAGGGACTGGCGGGCGCGAGCAAGCGGAGCGACCGCGAGCGCTCAGAAGGTGCCGTCTCGGTGGTCGTCACCGGTGAGGGTCGCCTCGGCGCCGTCGTGGCCCTCGAGTGCGAGACGGACTTCGTGGCGAAGTCCGCCGATTTCGTGCGCTTGGTGGACACCCTTGCCGAGCACGTGGCCCTCGAGGGCGAGGCGGCGGCAGCCGGGCTCGAGGCCGAGATCGACCAGCTTCGGGTGAGCCTCAAGGAGAACATCGCGATCGGCCGTTCCGTGCGCTTCGAGGCGGCAGAGGGCTCGGTGCTCGGCAGTTACCTCCACGTCCAGAACGGCCGTGGGGTGAACGGCATCCTCGTGGAGCTCGCGGGCGGCGACCAGGAGCTCGCTCACGACATCGCGGTTCACATCGCCTTCGGCCGCCCGGAGTACGTCTCGCGCGAGGAGGTCCCCGCCGAGGTCGTCGCCGCGGAGCGCACCACGATCGAGACCATCGCCCGCAACGAGGGCAAGCCGGACGCGCAGCTCGACAAGATCGTCGAGGGACGCCTGAACGGCTGGTACAAGGACCACGTCCTCCTCGACCAGGCCTACGCCCGGGACGAGAAGCGCTCCGTCGCCCAGATGCTCGGCGGCGCCGAAATCCGGCGCTTCGCCCAGGTCGTCGTCGGGGCGTGACCACACTCGGCCCCGAGGGTGGCGCCGGCGCTCCCGCCGCCGCCCCCCGAAGCGCCCCCCGTTGGGGGCGGGCCGTGCTCAAGCTCTCCGGCGAAGCGCTGGCGAGTGACTCGAGCGAAGAGACGATCGACGCCGCGACCGTGCGGCGCATCGCGAGCGAGATCGCCGAGAGCGTCTACGAGCTCGGCGTCCAACTGGCGGTCATGATCGGCGGGGGCAACATCTGGCGGGGGACCACGGGCCAAGGCGGCGGCCTGGACCGAGCGACCTCGGACACAATGGGGATGCTCGGCACGGTCATCAACGCCCTCGCCCTGCAAGACGCCATCGAGCGCGAGGGTCAGCCGACCCGGGTGCTCTCCGCGATCGCCATGGCGGAGGTGTGCGAGCCGTACATCCGTCGCCGGGCCATCCGCCACCTCGAGAAGGGGCGCGTCGTCATCTTCGCCGCGGGAATGGGGAACCCCTATTTCACGACGGACACGCCTGCGGCGCTGCGTGCGGCCGAGATCGAGGCAGAGGTCATCTTGAAGGGCACGCACTCGGGCGTCGACGGGGTCTACGACGCCGACCCCCGCCTTCACCCAGACGCGAAGCGCTTCGACGAGATCGGCTTCATGGAGGTCGTGGCGAGGGACCTGCGGGTCATGGACCTCACCGCGATCACCTTCTGCAAGGACAACCAGCTGCCGATCCTCGTGTTCGACCTGATGTCGCCGGGCAACATCCGCTCCGCCCTCGCGGGCGAGCCGATCGGTACGCTGATCCGATGAACGATGGCTCGCTGATCGAGCTGGCGCTCGCAGACGCTCGAGAGAAGATGCAGCGGGCGATCGATCACGCCAAGTCCGAGTTCGCCGCTGTGCGAACGGGCCGAGCGACGCCCGGGCTCGTCGAGAAGCTGAAGGTCGACTACTACGGAACCGAGGTCCCGCTCCAGCAGCTGGCGGGCTTCACCGTTCCCGAGGCCAGGGTGCTCGTCATCCACCCATACGACAAGGGCGCCCTGAAGTCGATCGAGAAGGCCATCCAGAACTCGGACCTCGGGGTGAACCCGTCGAACGACGGGGTGCTCATCCGCTTGGTCTTCCCTCAGCTCACTGAGGAGCGCCGCAAGGAGCTCGTCAAGGTGGTCCGACAGCGGGCCGAGGACAACCGGGTGGCGATCCGCAACGTGCGGCGTGCCACCCGCCACGACCTGGACGCCCTCGAGCGCGACGGCGAGATCTCCTCCGACGACCTCGAATGGGCGGAGAAGGAGCTAGAGAAGCTCACCCACGAGCTGATCACTGAGATCGACCGGCTGCTCGGGCACAAGGAGCAAGAGCTCCTCGACGTGTGAGGCGGCGCGCCGGCCCGTGAGCCGGCAGCCCTGCCGCCCACACCCCTCGGGAGGAATCCGTTGGATCAGCAGCACACCGAAGCATCAGAAGGCGCCGAAGAGCGCGCCCAGCGGACCGAGGCGCGCCCTGCGCCCGGCGTTGGCGCGCCCGGGGTTGGCAGCCCCGAACGCGGTGAGAACGGCCCGCCGACGGACCAGCTGCGCATCACGGCCGTCCAGGCTGCGGTGGCCGCGGGCCTTACTGCCCCCGAGGCCGAGCCCAGCTCCGTCGAAGAGGACGTCGTCGCTCTCCCCGACCCGGTCGAGCCCCCGCTCCCGGCCTGGACCGACCCCCCGACCGGCCAGGTGCCGCGTGTGCTGTTGGACCCCGCTGACGATCTGGACGAGGATCGGCCGGTGGCCCCGCGCGGGCCCAGCTGGCGCGAAGAGGCGAGCGACTGGGACGACGATCTCAGCCTCGCCTTCCTCGTCGAGGAGGGCGAGGAGCAGACCGACACCGCCCTCATGGCAGGGAGGGGTCCCGAGCTCAACGCAGAGGACCCCTTCGACCTCACCTTTGCCGATCTCGACGTGCCAGTGCATCGGACGGGCGTCTCGGCGGTCCCCCCGGTCGGCCCACCGGCCCCACCGACCGTGGCAGCTCCCGCACCCCAGCCTGTCGGCCCGCTCGTAGGGGACGCCTCGCCGCCGCCGCCATCTCCGGCGCCGGACGATGTCGACGTGTCCGGCGAGGAGGCGGCCTGGGCGGCGCTCCTCGGCGACGAGGCGCCTCCGCTCGACGAGGAGCCGCGCCTCGGCCGGCGCCGCGCAGCAGGCGGCCTGTTCCGCAGTCGGCCCGCGCGCCACCGCCGCTCCACGGTGCGCAAGGCGGCAGAAGCCCAGGACTCTCGCGCGAGCATCGTCGCTCCCTTCGCCGAGGACTCGGGCCCTGTGTTCGGGCCCGATCCGGACGACACGATCTCGTTCCAGACGGCGGCCTTCCAGGCATCCGCCTTGCAAGCCGAGGCCCTTGAGCCGACAGCTGTCATCGCACCGAAGCCGGCTCCCGGGTCGGGGGCGAACGGTACCGGCCGGCCCAGCCGCACGGTGCCTGGTCGCGGCGCGCCGGCCCGTGGGAGCGCTCGGCCGCTCGATCGCCCGGCGCCACGGGGCGCGGCGGCGGCGACCTCTGCTGGGGTGGCGTCCTCTGCTGGCGAGCGACCGGCGAGCGGTGGCGCCCCACGTCGCAACGCCCGAGTGGCGACGATCACTGGCCTCGGAGCGGGTGCGGTGGCGATCCTCTGCTTCCTCGCCGGGCCGGTCGCGGCCGTCGTGCTCGTGGCGGTGGCGCTCGTCGTCGCCGCCGGCGAGGGATACGCCACCATGCGTAGTGCAGGGCGCCGCCCTGCGACCTTCCTCGGTCTCGCCGCCGTCCCGCTGGCGGTGGTCGGCACCTATTTGTGGGGACCGATCGCGGTGCCTGCGGTGTTCGCCGGCCTCGTCGTGCTGGGATTCGTCTGGAGCATGGCGCTCGGCGAGCGGGCCTCGCCGGTGAGCGACCTCGGAGCCACCGTGCTCGTCGCGGTGTGGGTGGGGGCCCTTGGCTCGTTCGCCGGGCTGCTGCTGTCGCCCGCCCGCTTCCCCGACCGCCACGGCGTGGCGTTCCTCGTCGGGGTGGTGGCGGTCACCGTCGCCCACGACGTCGGCTGCTACGCAGTGGGTGCCCGTCTCGGCCGGCACTTACTTGCTCCCCGGGTAAGTCCCAGCAAGACCTGGGAGGGTATCGCTGGTGGCACCGTTCTTGCTTTCCTCGTCGCGGGGCTCGTGCTCGTGCACATTCACCCCTTCGACCTCTCCGTGGCCCTCTTGCTGGCCGTCATCGTGTGCGTGCTCGCGCCGCTCGGCGACCTGGCGGAGTCTGTCGTGAAGCGCGACCTCAAGGTGAAGGACATGGGGAGGCTCCTCCCCGCGCACGGCGGGGTGTTCGACCGAGTCGACGCCATGCTCTTCGTTCTCCCTGCTGCCTACGGGCTGTTCGCGTTGGCCAACCTCCGGTGAACCCGCCGCGAACGCGCGGAGCGAGCGCTCCGCTGGCCGCAACCGGTGGTCGGGTGAAGGTGAGCCTCGCCGGTTCCACCGGCTCGATTGGGCTGCAGGCGCTGGACGTGATCCGCCAAGCCCCGGACAGATTCGAAGTCGTCGCTCTCGGTGCGAACCGCTCGGTGGCCGAGCTGGCCCAGCAGGTGGCCGAGTTCCGTCCCCAAGTGGTGGCGATCGGTGACACGTCCCTCGCCGAAGAGCTGGCCGCCAGCGTGCCCCCGGGCGTCGAGGTGCTCGCCGGCCAAGAGGCGTTGGCCACCCTCGGCGAGCAGGGCGACGTAGTCCTGAACGCGGTGGTCGGCTTCGCCGGTCTCCCCGTAACGGTGACGGCGCTGCGCACCGGACGGCGCCTGGCCCTTGCCAACAAGGAATCCCTCGTCGCCGGGGCGCCGGTGGTGCAGGCGGCCCGGGCTCGGCGCGGTGCCGAGATCCTGCCGGTCGACTCCGAGCACTGCGCCATCCACCAATGCCTCGGCGATCGCCGCCACGTCGGTCCGGGAACTGGGCGCGCCGACGGCACTGGGTCGGCGCCCCCCCCACCGGTCGACGTCTCGCGCCTCATCGTCACCGCCAGCGGCGGCCCGTTCCGGGGGCGCAGCCGCGCCGAGCTCGCCGACGTGCGCGTCGAGGACGCCCTCACGCATCCCACCTGGAAGATGGGACCGAAGATCACCATCGACTCGTCCACCTTGATGAACAAGGGACTCGAAGTGATCGAGGCGCACGAGCTGTTCGGGGTCGACTACGACCGCATCGAGGTGGTGGTCCACCCGCAGTCGATCGTCCACTCGATGGTGGAGTTCTGTGACGGCGCCACTCTGGCCCAGTTGTCCGAGCCGGACATGCGCCTGCCGATCGGTTACGCCCTCGCCTATCCCGACCGCCTCGATCGCTCCCTCGGGGCGATCGACTGGACGCGCCTTGGCCGGCTCGACTTCCACAGCCCCGACTTGTCCACATTCTCCTGCCTCGCCCTCGCCTACGAGGCGGGCCGGCTCGGGGGAAGCGCACCGGCGTGGCTGAACGCTGCGAACGAGGTCGCCGTCGAGGCGTTCCTCGAGGGCCGGCTGGCGTGGCTCGCCATCCCCCAGGTCGTCGAGGAGGTGCTCGCCGCCCACCGCCCGGCGGCGCTGCGCGAGGTGGCGGACGTGCTCGAGGCCGACGCCGAGGCCCGCAGGATGGCGGCGCTCGCGGTCGAGCGCAGGGCGGCGGCAGCGTGACTCCGACGAGCTCGGGCAAAGACTGGCCCGCGCCCGGACACGGCGCACCGGCACCGGACGCTTCGACCGACGCGGCGCCGCCACGAGAAGCCGGGCCCTCAGGCACCGACGGCTGGCAGCCGGTCGGACCCTCGGCGAGGGCGGCCGAGCGCTCGAGCAACCGGAGGGCGCTCATCCGGCTCGTGAGCGTGGTTGCCGCAGGCGTGGTCCTGGCCGTGGTGTTGCACGGGTTGGCCATCCTGATCGTGGTGGTGTCGCTCATCGCCATGGTGATGTTGCACGAGCTCGGCCACTTCGTCACCGCGAAGCTCTCGGGCATGAAGGTCACCGAGTTCTTCCTCGGGTTCGGCCCGCGGCTTTGGTCCGTGCGACGCGGCGAGACCGAGTACGGAGTGAAGGCCATCCCGGCCGGCGGCTACAACCGGATCATCGGGATGACCAACCTCGAGGAGGTCGATCCCGCTGACGAGCCCCGCACCTACCGACAGGCGAGCTTTCCTCGGCGCTTCCTCGTCGGCATCGCCGGCTCGGCGATGCACTTCATCATCGCCTTCGGCCTGTTGTGGGGGATGTGCGCGTTCTCCGGACTGCCGGTGGGCTCGGCGACCACCACTCAGGTGAGCTCGCTCGTGGCCGTGGCCAACGGCTCGGGACCGGCCGAACGTGCCGGGTTGCGGCCCGGGGACACGATCGTGGCGGTCGACGGCCACAAGGTCAGCTCGGTGAGCACGCTTCGCAAGGAGATCGAGACGAGCGCCGGGCACACGCTCATCGTCGAGGTGCGGCGGGGCAGCCGACTGCTCGACCTGCGGCTCACCCCAATGGCCGTGGGCTCGATCACCGGAAGCCAAGCGGACTTCGGCAAGCTCAAGCCGACCGCCGGGGTGATCGGGGTCCAGTTCGCCCAGGTCACCCTCACCCAGACCTGGAACCCGATCGTCGCCGTGGCAAAGGCCGGCTCGGCGCTCGGTACCTACACCCGAGAGACCGGCGACGGGCTCGCCCAGGTCTTCTCCTTCCACGGGCTCGGCTCGTTCTTCCACCAGGTGGCGACGGCCTCGAGCTCGTCGAGCGGCAACGGCAAGTCGTCGGCGTCTTCCTCGTCGTCCTCGAGCAACGGAGAGGTCCTTTCCACGGTGGGGGCGGCCGAGGTGGCGGTGCAGGCGGCGCACCGGGGGGTCTCCCAGCTGCTCTTGATCCTCGTCGCCATCAACCTGTTCGTCGGGATGGCCAACCTGTTCCCGATGCTGCCCCTCGACGGCGGCCACGTCGTCATCGCCTGCTACGAGCGGATCCGCTCGCGTCGGGGGCGGCCCTACCACGCGGACGTCGCCAAGCTGATGCCGCTCGCCTACCTGTTCCTCGCCTTGATCGTGGTGATCGGGCTCGGGGCGCTGTACGTGAACCTGCTGCACCCGCCGAGCATCGGGTAGACACCGCCCGGGGCCCGGAGAGGCCGTAGGCTGGTGTCGGCCGCCGGACAAGCGGTCGAGGAGGCCCGATCCATGGCGAAATCCGCCGTCACTGTCGCCCCGAGGAAGCCGACCCGCCAGCTCATGCTGGGCGGAGTGGCGATCGGAGGTGGCGCCCCGGTAAGCGTCCAGTCGATGACCACCACCAAGACCGCCGACGTCGACGGCACGCTGCAGCAGATCTACGCCCTGGCCGCAGCTGGCGCGGACATCGTCCGGTGCACCTGCAACGACCAGGCCGCTGCCGAGGGCCTGGCGCGCATCGTTCCTCGCTCTCCCGTGCCGATCGTGGCGGACATCCACTTCCACGTCGAGATGGCGCTCGCTGCGCTCGACGCCGGTGTCACCGGGCTGCGGCTGAACCCGGGGAACCTGCGAAAGCCAGAGGAGATCAAGCTCGTCGCGGCCGAGGCGAGAGACCGTGGTGTCCCGATCCGGATTGGGGTCAACGCCGGGTCGCTCCATCCCGAGCTGTACAAGCGCTTCGGGGGAGCGACTCCCGAGGCCCTCGTCGAGTCCGCGCGCCAGGAGCTCGCCTACTTCGGCGAGGTCGACTTCCACGACGTGAAGATCTCGGTCAAGGCGTCCAACGTCGCGCTCATGATCCAGGCCTATCGCCTCGCCTCGGAGACCTTCGACTACCCGCTCCACCTCGGGGTCACCGAGGCCGGCCCGCCCCCCGGCGGCCTGATCAAGGCCACAGCAGGCATCGCCACCCTGTTGGCCGAGGGCATCGGGGACACGATCCGGTACTCGCTTACGGCGGACCCCGTCGAAGAGGCCAGGGCCGGCCGCCAGCTGCTCGAGGCGCTTGGCCTGCGGGAACGGCGCGGTCTCGACCTCATCGCCTGTCCCTCGTGCGGGCGAGCCGAGATCGACGTCATCGGGGTGGCAAAGTCCGTCCAGATCGCGCTCGAGGAGCGCAAGATCCCACTCCAGGTCGCGGTGATGGGCTGTGTGGTGAACGGTCCGGGAGAGGCCCGGGAGGCCGACATCGGCATCGCCGCGGGGCGCCACAAGGGCCACTTGTTCATCAAGGGCAAGATCATCCGCGTCGTGCCCGAGGACCAGATGGTCGAGGCGCTCGTCGCCGAGGCGGAGAAGGTCGTGGCCGAGGGGATCGAGGCGCGTCTCGCGGCGGCCGACTCCAACGCCGAGGCAGAGGCGGAGGCGGACCGCCGGCTGCTGTTCGAAGAGAAGGGCGCCGACGCCAACCGCTCCGAGGAGGTCGTGCTGAAGATCCGCAAGCACCTCGAGGCCAACGGCAAGAACGGCACGCCCTCCGGAGAGACGCCCCAGGCCTGAGCGGGCGCCTTGAAGGTCCGCCCGCCCGAACCGCACGAGACTGACGCCGCCCGCTTCTGCGAGGAGGCCGCCTTCTCGGTGCACCTCGCGCCGGCCTGGCGCGAGCGCTTTGCCGAGACCGTCGACTCTGGCGCGATGCGCATCGCCGTCGAGGACGACGAGGTCGTCGGGACCTTTGCCGCCCTGCCCGTCGAGATGACCCTTCCCGGGGGACAAGCGGCAGTGGTCGGGGCGGTCACCGCTGTCGCGGTCCTTCCGACTCACCGCCGGCGCGGGGTGCTGCGCTCACTCATGGCGACCTGTCTCGAGGAGGCCCACGGGCGCGGCGAGGCGCTGTCGGTGCTCTACGCGAGCGAGGGGGCGATCTACGGCCGGTTCGGCTACGGCCCGGCCAGCTGGTCTGCCTCCTACCGCATCGAGCGGACCCGATCCGGGCTCGCCGGCGCAGCCCTCGAGGGGATCGGGGGACGGGTCGTGATGCTCGAGAGCGAGGAGGCCGCCGAGGCGATGCCCGCGGTTTTCGATGCCGCCCGCAAGCGCCGGGTCGGCGAGGTCGAACGCCTTGCCGCCTGGTGGGCGGGGCTGACCGAGCAGACACCGGGGGCCCGTGAGCCCTCGGCGCGTTTTTTCGCCTGCTACGAGCAGGACGGCCGGATCGACGGCTACGCCGTGTACGAGGTCGGCTCGCCCGAGGAGGAGGCCTTCCCGCGGCGCGAGCTCCAGCTCGTCGAGCTCCTCGGGGCGAGCGAGGACGCCGAGCGGGCGCTGTGGGGCTTCGTTCTCGGGGTCGACCTGGTCGGCGCCGTGGTCACCGGCCGACGCCCGGTCGACGACCCGCTGCGGTTGATGCTCGACAACCCCCGCGCGCTCGAGGTGCGCGAGCTCGGTGACCACACGTGGCTGCGTCTCGTGGACCTTCCCGTCGCCCTGGCCCAGCGCCGCTACGACGCCCCGGGCACGCTCGTCTTCGAGGTCACCGACGGTGACTGCTCGTGGAACGCCGGTCGCTGGCGACTCGAGGTCGGCACCGACGGCAGCGCCGAGGTCTCGCGCTCGCAGGCGGCGCCGGATCTCTCCTGTGGGACCGCGGCTCTCGCCTCGGCCTATCTCGGGGGCACGACCTGGCACCAGCTCGCCGCGGGGCGCCGGGTCGCCGCGGCGTCTCCCGCGGCGCTGGCGCTCGCGGACCGGCTCTTCGCCTGCCGCGCCGCGCCGTTCTGCACCGCTGACTTTTGAGGCCGCGACCAGGCTGTCCTGCGGCCCGCACAGAGGATCAACAGTGCGCCCAGGTACACTGCCGCCCGAGCA
>JAODBN010000217.1 GCA_025463965.1 Acidimicrobiaceae bacterium | reverse complement strand
CTCGTGCCCACGCGCGAGCTCGCCGTGCAGGTGACCGAGGTCCTCGAGGAGCTCGGGCGCGCGGTGGGGACGCGAGTCGCCGCCGTGTACGGCGGCGCCGACCTCGAGCGCCAGGCCAAGCAGCTCTCGTCCGGGATCGACCTCGTGGTGGCGACGCCGGGGCGCCTGATCGACCTTTCGGATCGAAAGGCGGTCTCGCTCAAGGACGTCACCACCCTCGTGCTCGACGAAGCGGACCGGATGGCCGACATGGGCTTCATGCCCCAGGTCGAATGGCTGCTGCGCCACATGGAGGCGCCGCGCCAGACGCTTTTGTTCTCGGCGACCTTGGATTCGGCCGTCAACCAGCTCGTCAAGCGGTACATGCGGGACCCGGTCTTCCACGAGGTCGTGTCCGACCAGCCGACCGTGGAGGAGATGGAACACCGTTTCTTGAAGGTGCACCAGATGGACAAGGCCAAGGTGGTGGCCTCCATCGTGAAGGGAGCCGAGAAGACGATCGTGTTCTGTCGCACCAAGCGCGGGGCCGACCGCCTCGTGCTCGCGCTACAGGAGAGCGGCGTTCGCTCGGCCGCCATCCATGGCGACCTGCGGCAAGGGATGCGGGAGAAGGCGCTCGCGGACTTTGGGGCCGGAAAGCTTCCTGCGCTCGTCGCCACCGACGTGGCGGCTCGGGGCCTCGATATCGAAGGGGTGGACGTAGTCGTTCACTACGACCCGCCCGAGGATCAAAAGGCCTACCTCCACCGGTCCGGCCGGACGGCGCGTGCGGGTGAGAGCGGCGTGGTGGTCACCCTCGTCCTGTGGGACCAGGAGCTCGAAGTCGAAAAGCTCCAGCGCCGGGTCGGTCTGCGCATCCCGATGATCGAGGTGTTCTCGAACGACCCGCGCCTGAAGGATCTGTCCTCGCTGCGGCCCGAGGTCGAAGCGCCGCGTGAGGCGGCCGACAGCTCTCGATGAGCTCGGCGGGGCGGTGAGCGCCGCGGCCGCGACGCCCGACGGTCTCGAGGTTCGCCAGCTCTTGGCGGGGCGGGACTTCGCACGACACGACCGGGCCGCGGCCCAGATGGCCAACTACGTCTATGCCGTGCTCGCACCGAGCGAACGGGTGGCACTGCTCGTCGACCCGGCCTGGGCACCAGGCGAGCTCGTGGATCTGCTTGCTGGCGACGGCTACGCCCTTGAGGGCGTGGTGTTGACCCACTATCACGCCGACCACGCCGGCGGTCGCCTCGGTGGGCCAAGTGGGCTTCTGCTCGCCGGGGTGGCCGAGCTGCTCGAAGTGGCCGAGGTCCCGGTGCACGTGCAGAACCCAGAGATCGCCTGGCTGGAGCGGACGACGGGATTGCCCTCCTCCGCGTTTGTCGTCCACTCGAGCGGCGATCGGGTAGGGCTCGGTCAGGGCTCTGTCACCTTGTTGCACACCCCCGGCCATACCCGCGGGAGCCAGTGTGTGCTCGTCGACGAGTCCCTGTTGACCGGGGACACCTTGTTTCTCGAGGGGTGCGGTCGTACGGACCTGCCCGGGGGCGATCCACGGGCCCTGCAGGAGAGCCTCTCGCAGCGTCTCGCAGCGCTGGCCGACTCGACCGAGGTGCTGCCGGGGCATGCGTACGCCCGCGAGCCGAGCGCCAGCCTGGGCTGGGTGCGCCGCACCAATGCAGTACTGGCGCCGCTCAGCGAGCAGGAGTGGCTCGCTCGATTCTCCTGAGCCACCCAGAACGATCCACTCGGTAGCGTCCGAGCCGGCGATGAACCGTGGCGCGCCAACGTCAGTCATCCGCGTTCACGCAGTCGCTTAAGAGAGTGTGCTGCTATGCCCTTGAGAGGCTGTTCCGCCAGCGATCCGCTGACCCTTGGTCGACACGAGGAGGCGGGTTAGTCGCCCCTTGAAGCCCGGGACAGTGGCGTTCAGCCACGCGACGGGGAAGAACGCGAAGCGGTGGCGAGCCAGCAGCCGCGGCCACCGATTCTGTTTAGGAGAACTCAGGATGACCACGAAGTCATTCTGAGCGTCGGCGGCGGTTCCCTTCTCAGTCACGTCCCTGTCGCTCCGTCAGGAATACGAGACGGTAGTGCCCACTCCCTACGAGGCCGCTTCGCGCGCGGGACCGTTTGTCCCGGCTCGCCTGTTCGGCTCGTCTGGGATGGCTACCACCCGCTGACCGGCCGGGCGCAGGAAGAAATGATCCATTCCGAGGTCTCTGTTCGATCACGAATCCACGACGAAGAGAGCTACGCCTGGCGCCAGCTCGGCGACGAGCCTGTCGTGGTGAAAGGGACCAACCCGGGGTCATCGGGTCGCCCCAGCCCGGCTCAGGAGGCCAGCCGCTCGACGACCGAGGCGAGCACCTCGAGACCCTCGACGAGGAGCGCCTCGTCGATCGAGAGCGGGGGCAGCAGTCGGATGACATTCCCGAAGCTGCCGCAGGTGAGGACCACGACCCCTTCGGTGAGACAGGCTCGGGCCACGGCTTGGGCGAGAGCGGCGTCCGGCTCGAGGGTGCCAGGGCGCACCAGCTCCATCGCCAACATGGCCCCCCGGCCGCGCACTTCGGCCACAGCCGGGCACGTCTTGGCGAGCCCTGCCAGATACGGCTCCGACACCAGCTCAATCTTGCGCGCTCGTGCGGGGTAGTCGCCTGCTCTCATCGTGTCGATGGAGGCAAGCGCCGCCGCGCAGGCCACAGGATTTCCGCCGAAAGTGCCACCGAGGCCGCCGACATGGACGGCGTCCATCAGCTCGGCCCGACCGGTGAGCCCGGCGAGCGGCATCCCTGCGGCGATACCCTTGGCAGTGGTCACGAGGTCGGGGACCACCTGCTCGTGGTCGCTCGCAAACCAGTCGCCGCTGCGCGCGAAGCCCGTCTGCACCTCGTCTGCCACCAACAGAGCGCCGTGCTCCTGGCACCAGCGGGACAACGCCGGCAAGAAGCCGGGAGCCGGGACGACGAAGCCACCCTCTCCCTGGATCGGCTCGACGACCACGCAGGCAACCGACTCCGAACCCACCTGCAGGGCGACCTTGCCGAGTGCTCGCGCGGCCGCCTCCTCGCCGGTCATGCCGTCCGGATCTCGCAGTGGGTACGACGCGGGCACCCGATAGACCTCAGGGGCAAAGGGCCCGAAGCCCGCCTTGTAGGGCTGGTGCTTGGCGGTGAGCGCCATCGTCAGGTTCGTCCGCCCGTGGTACGCGTGCTCAAGCACGACGACCGCCTGGCGTCCGGTGGCGTAACGTGCCACTTTCACAGCGTTCTCGACCGCCTCGGCCCCCGAGTTGAACAGCGCCGAGCGCTTCTCGTGGCGGCCGGGGGTGAGCTGGGCCAGCTGCTCGCAGACCTCGAGGTACCCCTCATAGGGGGTGATCATGAAACACGTGTGGACAAACCGCTCCGCCTGTTCGGCGATCGCACGGGACACCGCGGGCACCGCGTGGCCGATGCCGGTAACGGCAATCCCGGAGCCGAGGTCGATGAGCTGATTGCCGTCGACGTCTCGAAGGATGGCCCCGCAGGCGTCCTGGATGTAGACCGGGAGGGAGCTCCCAACGCCCCGGGCAACGACTGTCATGCGGCGCTCCTGCAGCGCGCGCGAACGAGGCCCGGGGACCTCGCCGAGGAGCCGACGCTCTTGGGCGATCGACCCTGGCGCCTCCGGCTGTGTGTTCGAGATCGAGTCCGCCACCGTTCCTCCTTTACCGGATCCGCCTTGGACCCATGCTCGCCGCTTTCAGCCTGCAACCGCCAGCGCCCCGAACGCCGTCGGGGGCGCTGGCCGGGCAGGGAGGCTCCCGTAAAGTAAAGCGGTGACAAGCGCTGCGAGCCCCGTGATCGACGCGCCTCGCCAGCGGAAAAGAGCCCGGCTAGCGCCCGCGGTGGGCGTGGCGCTTGGCAGCTTCTTGGTGATCGGCCTCTACGACGGGGTGATCGGCACTGCATGGCCCTCCATTCGCCACGCCCTCCACCTGCCGATCGGAGAGCTCGGGCTCGTCCAGCTTGCGAGCACCGCGGGCTTCCTCTCGTCCAGCTCGGTTTCCGGTCGGTTGACCGCGCACCTCGGCAGGGCCCGGACGCTCATCGCCGCGACGACCCTCGGAACCTTTGCGCTGGCGCTTTTCGCGCTCAGCCCCAACCTGGCTCTGCTACTCGTCGCATCCCTCGGGGTCGGGCTCGCCGCGGGCACTGTGGAGCCTGGCGTGCAGTCCCACGTCGCCCTGACGGCCCGGACCCGCACAATGAACCTGCTGCACGGCGTCTATGGAGTCGGTGCCACGCTCGGCCCGGTCCTCATCACCACGCTGCTCGTCACCCACGCCAGCTGGCGTGACGCTTACCTGCTTCTTCTTGTGCTCGAAGCGTCGGTCGGGCTTGGAGTGCTCCGCCGACGTGCGGTTTTCAACACCAGCACTCCCTCGCTGCGGCCATCGCGCCGGCAGCTCGCGTCGCTCGATACACCGGTCGACGCACATCCGAGCGAGACACCCTTGTCCCGGGTTGCCCTCACCGTCGCCCTTGGGCTTTTCTTCGTGTACACCGGCCTCGAGGTTGCCACCGGTCAGTGGGCCTTTACCCTGCTCACGACGGCGCGCCATCTCGGAACGGGAACCGCCGGGATACTCGTCGCCGGGTTCTGGGCGAGCCTCACCGCCGTACGCATCGGCGGAGCGGTGCTCGGAGACCGCGTCAGCCAAGAGGTGGTGCTCACGAGCAGCGCCGCCGGCTCGGTTGTCGGCGAGGCGCTGCTTTGGTGGAACGTGGATCCCGTGGTCGCGGCGGTCGGGTTGCTCCTCGTCGGGGCGTCACTGGCCCCGGCCTTCCCATTGATGATGCTTCGAACTGAGCGCTGGGCCGGCACCAGCCGAGTGTCCTCGGCAATTGGCTGGCAGTCGGCCGCTGCGACTGCCGGCATCGCCGCCCTGAGCGGGATTGCTGGCTTGCTCATCGACAACTTCGGTCTCGGAACCTTGTGCCCGTACCTGTTCTCCCTGAGCATCGCTTTCCTCGCCCTGCAGCTTTGGGCGCTGCGCACCCAGGACCGCCGCCACGGACTAGCGGGCGCTTCCATGGAACTGGCACCCGATAGCGATCGCCTACCATGAGCAGCCGCGCCGCGTCCTGCCAACCGGGCCGGCTGCTTGGCTGACCCGTCGCCCTCGTAGCTCAGGGGATAGAGCAGCGGTTTCCTAAACCGCGTGTCGCAGGTTCGAGTCCTGCCGGGGGCACCCTGTGCTGTCCCAGGACATCGCGGACAGGCGAACCCACGGTGGCCCGGCTTGGTGGTGAAGCAGGCGATCAATCCGTACGGCATCAGCGACCTCCAGGTCGCGGTGCGCCTTCGGGGGGGGGCGGGTTGGGAGGGTCACTGGCCGTCCTTCCGGGGCTTGCGGGGATGGAGGGACTCGCCGCGAGCGAGCATGTCGACGTACTCGGCCAGTTTGCGGCCCCGGGTCGTCGGGCGCTTGACGGTGTTGAGGCGGTAGACGATGGCGTAGCGATTGGCTGCGTCCAACTCGTCGAACGTCGCGGCTGCGGCGGGATGGGCTGCCAGCGCCTGGGCTAGATCGGGCGGAGTCTGCATGTCGGCCTGCCCGCGGTAGGCCGCTTGCCACCGTCCTTGCGCCTTAGCCGCATCGACGGACGCGATTCCGGCTGGCTGCATCCGTCCAGCCTCGGTAAGGCGGGCGACATGATCGACGTTCCTGGCGGACCAGGGGCTGCCTGGCCGGCGCGGGGTGAAGCGCTGGCGATAGCTCTCGTCGTCACGTCGTGCGATCTGCCCGTCGATCCAGCCGAAGCACAGCGCCTCGTCAAGCGCTTGCGCATAGGTTAGGGCCGTCGTGTGACCGCCCTTCTTGTGTAGCACCAGCCAGACTCCGGGCTGTTCGGCATGGTGGCTGTCGAGCCAGGCGTGCCATGCCTCAGCGTCCTGGACGAGCAGCTCCGCGAGTTCTGTCACGACGGGCGCTACGGCACAGCCGCAGAGCGGGGACTCAGGCAAAACGGTTGGCCGTCGGGATCGAACAGCACCCGCCAGCGTCCAGCTCCGGGTTGGAAGCCAGCTCGGCTTGCTCCGATCGCGCGCGGTCTCTCTGCGGCCTCGTCGAGGTCGCCGACCTGCAGATCGAGTTGGAAGCGTTTGACGCCAGCCTCATCAGGCCACTGCGCGGGCGGGAACCCTTCGACCCTGCCAAAGCCGATCTTGATGCCGTTGCCTTCGACCATCCCGTAACTGTCGTCGCTGTAGGTGCTCTCCCAGCCGAGCGCGGCCGCGTAGAACCGCGCCAGCCTCGCTGGGTTCGCGCTGTCGATGTTCACCATCGACAGCGCCGCAGTCGACTCGCTGCTCGCGTTCTAGACTGTGTGTGACTCACACATATAAACTAGAATGATGACACGAGCATGGTCAAGCCGCCAGCACGCGGCCAACGCCTTGGGCGCGTTGAGCCTCGTGGTCGCTGACCGGATGAACGCCGCCGTGGAGCCGATTGCGGCGCTCGGGCCGTCGGGCCCAGCAGCACTGGCCGCACTGCACGAGTTCCTCGACGGCGGATCGGTCACCCAGTTGAGTTCCGTGCTGGGCCTGACCCACTCAGGCACAGTCCGTCTCGTCGATCGCCTCGGAGTCGAAGGCCTCGTCGAACGGGTCGGAGCACAGGACGGACGGGCCGTATCCGTCGTCCTGACCCGAAGTGGCCGTCGCATGGCCATGCGGATACTTCAAGCACGCGAGAAGTCACTGTCGAGCGCGTTGTCCGCGTTGACCTCGGACGAGGTCGACCACCTTGCGGCAGCACTGGACACGATGCTGACCACAATCACCCTCGCCAGAGCAGAGGAACGCTCCGCCCACGGTCATGACCGTCAGCAACCTTGGCTATGTCGCCTCTGCGACTTCGCAGCGTGCGGCCGCAGGGAAGGCAACTGCCCAGTCAACAACGCGGCTACGACCAGCAACCAGAGCTCGTAGCGGGCCGTCAGCTCGGCACGCAGTGCCGGTGTGATCGAGGTTTGGCGCTTCTCAAGTGTGGCCCCGTGTCGACCGCGGCGGTCAGTGGTCCGCCGCCCGGAATCCTTCTCACGCCGCCACGGAGACCGCTCTCTTTCGCGGCGGGGGTCAGGTTTGGCGACTGTCCCGTTGGGTGCACCGCGATGTCCCGATCCATCGGTCAGCAATACCAAGCTTTTTGGTCAGTGTGGCCGCACGAAGCGCTTGGTGATCGCTGCCGCCGCGACTGATCGGGGCGCGACCGGTCACCGCATGTGGACGACATTGCCAGTGATCATTCGCCCGTGCTCTGAGGCGAGGAAGGCGATCACCTCGGCGACATCCTTGGGATCCGCGACATGCAGGTGCTCCCGCGACGTCGCCACGGCAGCGCGCACTTTGTCGGTGACCCAGCCGGTGTCGGTCACCGGCGGGTAGACGATGTTCGAGGTGATGCCGAGATCGCCGAGTTCGCGAGCGGCTGACATGGCGAAGTTCTCCAGCGCTGCCTTCGCAGCACCGTACGAGACCTCTTCTGGGAAACCGCCGGGACCGCCAGAAGTCAGGCCAACGATCCTTCCCCAACTCGCTCCACGCTTGATGTGGCGGCGGGCGAACTCACTGATCAACAGCGCGGCCGACCTCGCGTCGACGTCGAAGACCTGGTCAATGCTCGACGGGGTGACCCGCCGGAGCGAACGTCCGAGACGGTCCTCCTTGACCGCCTTGAAGGTGTCGGCACCTCCCCACGACCAACCGCTCGCGTTGTTGACCAGGATCTCAACTGGGCCGAAGTGCGATTCCGCCGCGTCGAAGAGGTCAATGCATGAAGACGCTTCACGCAGGTCGGCCTCGAAGGCTATGGCCCTACCGCCGCTGCTCTGGATCGCTTCGACGATCTCCTCAGCGCCACTACGACGTTGATCGGCGGCCGGATGAGTCCCGAACTCAGCGCCGAGTCGCAGATACGCGATTACGACATCAGTGCCCTGATCGGCGAGCGCTCGCGCCGTCGCCGCGCCGATGCCGTGGTTGGCACCCGTCACGATCGAGACTCGGCCATGCAGCCCGCTCAGCGAGCGAGGAGAAAAAGACATAGAAGGGCATCCTGAGCCTTGGAGGTCGTCGAGGGCAGGCCTACTTGCAGATGTGAGTTTCTACTACTGCCTAAATGGAGGCGCCGGCATCAGGGGATTTGGGACAGGTTCGCCTAATTTGCCGTTTGTGATCGAAGAACTCCGAGCCTAAGGGGTCACGAGCTTCCCGCTCATGACGAGCAGCACAAAGCGCGGCTCGCCCAACTGATCCCAGAACTCGAGAGTTCCATTGGGTTGTGCTGCCGGACGTGTGGAAGGTTCGACGTCAGACGCCGCGACGGCCGGGACGCCGGTCGTGATCTCCAGCTCCACCACCGAGTAGTGGACGTCAGCTGCGCTGGCGCTTGTCCGCTTCGGACGAGCGCGGAGCCACTAGCTCGAGACTTGAGAAAAAGTCTCCACGGTGGTTGTGGGCGCCGGTGGCAGCGTCCACGTGTCGGGAGCGAATGTCACTCCGTCGATCGTCGCCCCGGAGTACGCAATTGTGAACTGCTGGCCGCAAGTCGGGCGATGGTCGATGGACTGGACTGCCGCAGGCAGCTCGATGCGCCCATCCACGACCTGGTCGGGCGAGAGCTTCTGGTCGACGGTCGTCTCGCAGCTCGGGCCGGACTCGTTGATCGTCACGTCTCCGCCTAGGCGGTGAGGCGCACCGTCCGACAGGACCAGCGAGACCTGGATGGACTGCTCGTCTCCGCCCATTGCGCCGGGAGTCCGGTCGGCCATGGACACCACAAACCTCGTGCCCACGGTTTGCGTCGACTGGACCGCCGCCGTGGTAGCGGACGAGCAGATGACTTGCCGAGTGGTGTGCTCGGTGACCACTCGCACGTGGCGGCGGTGGCCGTTCACGACTCGCCACACCAGCGACGTCCCTTTGGTGGTGACCAGTCTCGTCGAACACCCTCTCGCCGTGGCGGCCGGGGCGCTAGCCGGCGCACCGATCGAGAGTGTCCCAGCGAGGACAAGGCATGCCGTCGGAGCAGCCCAGCCAAAATGCTTCATACGAATTTTGCACCCCGAACAAGCCAAGGAGGCGGACGAGAGCCTCCGCAATTCATCGCCTGCCACCAAGTACCCGCTCGAAGGAGGGCTGACACCTTTTGCCAGCCCATCCCCCGGACCAAGCCGCGCTAGGGCATGATCCGCGACGACCGATCACGGCAAGCGGCTTGTCGCACCAGGTCCGCGATCGTCGGCCCGCGGGGCCAGGGCTGCCCGGAGCAGGCATCTTGCGCCGGTGCTCGCGGCGAAGCTGGCGACAAGGCTTAGGCAACCCCGTCAGCGCGACGGCTGTCGGATGGAGGCGACGTTGCCCGGGCTAGTTGGCCTCGGCGAACTGCGAACCTCCTCGGTCGCGACCGCCCCGGCTCGGCGCCGAGGCGCAGCGTTCCTTCCCCGTGGCGGGGCCGAGCCCGGGGCATTTTTCCGGGCACGACCAGCAGGAGCGCGCCATACTTCGGCCAAGAGGGAACAACCCAAGGAGGACCCATGAACGCCGAGGTACGCGGGACGACGCTGCCGGTCTTGGAGGTCACTCTGCAAGCCGGAGACGAGGTGATCTCTACTCACGGCGAGCTGTCCTGGATGACGAGCAATGTCGAGATGTCCCAGTCCGTCAATACCGGATCCGGCAAGGGTCTATTGGCCGGCTTGAAGCGGGTTGCCGGAGGTGGCGGCCTCTTCCTCACCCGATACCGCTCGACCTCAGGCGAAGGGAGCGTCGCGTTTGCCGCAAAGATGCCCGGGCGCATCTTCCCGATCGAGATCACCCCGCAGGGGGGCTATCTCGTGCACCGCCACGGGTGGCTGTGCGGAACCCCGGGAATCACCCCGACAGTCGGCCTGCAGCAGAGCTTCCGAGGTGGCCTGTGGGGCGGCGACGGCTTCGTGCTCGAGAAGCTCGAGGGACAAGGAACCGCTTGGGTGGAGCTTGCCGGAGAGATCGTCACCTACGACCTCGGGCCCGGGCAGAGTCTCCTCGTCCATCCCGGCCATGTCGGGGTCTTCCAGGACTCGGTCAGTTTCCAGATCACCCGAGTGCCGGGCATTGCCAACAAGCTCTTCGGCGGGGATGGCTACCACCTCGTCGCGCTCACCGGACCAGGATCGATCTGGCTGCAGAGCATGCCGCTGTCGATTCTCGCCGCCTCTCTGTCGCCCTACCTCGGCGGGGAGACCGGGGCGGACGCGGCCGTGGGCGGCAGCCTGGGAGGCATCATCGGCGGTGTGCTGGGCCGCAACGTCTGATCCCAGGAAGATCGCTTCGCTACGCCCGCTGAGTTCAGGCCGCCAACCGGCTGATCGTCGGGCGCCGTCCCAACTTGTCCGCGCTGATCTGCCACCGATCAGCCCCACCCCTACCAGTGCAGGGCGCCCCGCGCATGGTGCTGGAGGTCGAATGAGCTGCGGGCCGACGTAGCGCCGATAGCGTCCCTGCGCTATCCAAACGGAGAGGGAGGCAACCCATGCCGCTTGAGGGAGAGTACGAGCCGAGCCCGAGCGCTTGGGTACGTGACCAGGTCGCTGCCTACGAAGCGTCTGGCGGGAGCGAGGCGAACACGCTGACAGACACCGGCCTTCCAGTTGTGATCGTCACCATGAGGGGCGCGAAGAGCGGCAAGCTTCGCAAGATCGCGCTGATGCGCGTCGAGCACGACGGTCAGTACGCGCTGGTGGCCTCCAAGGGAGGGTCACCCGACCACCCGACCTGGTACCTCAATCTCAAGGCCAGTCCGTCATCGGTCTCCATACAGGACGGCCGAGAGCCGCACGACTACGACGTGCGCGAGGTCAACGGCGACGAGCGGGCACGTTGGTGGGAGCGCGCGGTCGCGGCCTATCCCCCTTATGCCGAGTACCAGGAGAAGACGAGCCGGGAGATCCCGGTTTTCGTCGCGACGCGCCGGGATTCCTAAGGGGCCGAGGATCGCCGGCCGAACGCCGGCGATCGCGCACGGCGCTGGAACTGCCTTTGAGATGACGGGCGGGCCGTCGGCCCGCCCCTTTTGCTGGGTCTCGCGCCCCCGGGTGCTCCTTTGAGCCGGGCGCGAGCATGAAGCGCTGGACCTCGGAAGGTGCCGAACGTGCTGGGAAGAAGGTGTCCCGCTCTCTTCGGTGGCCGCCAGCTTTCCGGGCTCGTCGGCCAGCGCTTTGAGAGAAGGCAGTCGCCGGGCGGCTACCGAGCCTCCTCCGCTGCCTCGCGAGAGCCTGCAGGCGCCCTGACGCCAGCGATCATCGGGCCGCGGGTTCGGCCTACCGTCGTCCAAACCTCGGTCTAGCTGCCGCCGCCTCCCACTTTTGGTCTCCGCTCTCCTCTTCGTCTCCACTTTCGTCGCCCTCGCCATCCGCAGCGGGGCGAGACGCCCCGTCGTTCGTCCGCGCGGGTTGTGCCCGGCTTTTCCCATCAGTTATGGTAATCCGGTAAAGCCGACTGGTTTACTCATCTTTTGCACCTGGAACCCAGAGGGGAGAGCGGCAGATGTCCGACGTCACGATCGACGGCTTCAGTTCCCTCGGCGTCGGACCGGCGGGCGCGCTCGTCCGCCCCCGGGTCAGACAGGAGCGCAAACGCACCCGCGGCCGAGCCCTAGCGGTGCGGACCGGCGCACCGGCGGTCCTGATCGGCATCTGGTGGATCATCGCCGTCTCAGGGGTCCTGGCGAGCGGCACGCTCCCCTCTCCGCCGCAGGTCGTGCGCACGTTTGGCAGCCTCTTCTCCGGCGAGGACCTCGTCGGCCAGATCGGCATTTCCCTCGCTCGCTCCGCGACCGGGCTTCTGATCGGCGCCGGGGCAGGCCTGCTCCTCGGAACGGTGGCGGGACTCACCCGTATCGGCGAGGAGGTGCTCGATGCCCCCTTGCAGATGTTGCGAACGGTGCCGTTTCTCGCGGTCGTGCCGCTGTTCATCCTGTGGCTCGGAATCGGCGAGACGCCGAAGGTCGCACTCATTGCCCTGGCGACCGTCTTCCCGATGTACCTCAACACCTCTTCGGCGGTGCGCAACGTTGACCGCAAGGTCGTCGAGGGTGCCCGGAGCTTCGGTCTCGAGGGCCTTCGGCTGGTGCGGGAGGTCGTCTTTCCGCTGGCGCTCCCCGGGATCCTTACCGGGCTCCGGTTCTCCATGGGGATCTCGATCCTCGCCCTCGTCGGAGCTGAGCAGATCAATGCCCAAAGCGGCATCGGCTACCTCATGAACCAGGCGGAGCAGTTCCAGCAAGTGACGGTGATCTTCTGCTGCATTGTCGTCTACGCGGTACTTGGCCTCCTTGCCGACATGCTCGTGCGGCTCCTCGAACGTGCGGTGCTGCCATGGCGATCGGGTGTGGCGGTCCGATGACGCTCGTGCAGGTTCCCTCCGTCAAGCTCGACGAGCGGCGCCTCGCCGTCAGGGCTCGGGGCCTGGAACGACACTTCTCTGGCCAACGCGCCCTCGAGGGGCTCAACCTGGAGATGCGCGAGGGCGAGTTCGTCGCTCTCGTCGGCAGGAGCGGAAGCGGCAAGACCACGCTGTTGCGCTTGCTCGCCGGGCTGGACGCGCCGGACTCGGGCGAGCTACTCGTCCCGGCGTCGCGCACCGTCGTCTTCCAGGAGCCGCGGCTCATCCACTCCAAGCGGGTTTGGCAGAACGTCGTGATCGGCCTTCCAAGGGGCAAGTCGACGAGAGCCGCCGCGCTCGTCGCTCTTGCGGAAGTCGGCCTCAGCGACCGCGCCGACAGCTGGCCGGCGACCTTGTCTGGCGGTGAGGCACAGCGTGTCGCGCTCGCACGGGCGATCGTGCGCCGCCCTCAGCTGCTCCTCCTGGACGAGCCGTTCGCCTCCCTCGATGCCCTAACTCGCCTGAACATGCAGCAGCTCATCGGCGAGCTTTGTGCCCGACACGGGCCGGCCGCCCTGATCGTGACCCACGACGTCGAGGAAGCGATCCTTCTCGCCGACCGGGTGGTCCTTCTTCGCGAGGGCCTGCTCGCCGTCGAGGTAGAGGTGCCGCTCGAGCGGCCCCGCGCCATCGGTGGAACGCAGTTCGACCAGCTCCGCCAGCGCCTGCTGGCCGAGCTGGGCGTCACCCGCTGAACGACCAGCGTCGCTCAGCCATGAATGCATCAACGACGACGGCACGCGCCGTCCCAGGAAAGGGAGAGACATGCGACCGAGCAAGGTGAGACTGGGAGTCCTCGTCGGGGCCGCCACACTGGCGGCGACCGCAGGAGCGACCGTGGCGGGCGGCGGCGCCGGTGCCGCTGTCCGGCCGAAGGCACCAAACCTGGCGGGAGTCACCCTGCGCATCGGTGATCTCGGCGGTCAGTCCGAGCTGCTATTGAAAGCCTCCGGAGCGCTGCGCGGGACGAAGTACAAGGTGAGCTGGAGCGTCTTTCCTGCCGGCCCGCAGGCAGTGTCCGCACTGCAAGGCGGATCGATCGACCTCACCCTGACTGCCGACACACCGGCTCTCTTCGCCCAGGCCGGCCACGTCCCGCTGAAGGTCCTGGCCGTCGCCTCGCCCGTCGACCCGGGGGCAGAGGTAGGGATCGTTGCCACCAAGAGCTCAGGCATCACCAATGTTTCCCAGCTAAAAGGCAAGTCCGTCGCCACGACGAGTGGAACGATCTTGCAGTACCTGGCGATCAGGGCCCTCAACGAGTCCGGTGTCGGCTACGGCAACGTCAAGATCGACAACCTCGCGCCCACTCTGGCGCTCTCGGCCTTCCAATCCGGAAGCGTCCAAGCGGCGACGCTTATCCAGCCTTACCTAGCACTCGCGCAGGTCGAAGACGGCGGCAGGCTGCTCGAGAGCGGGAAGGGCATCACTGCGGGATACTCCTACTTCCTCGCCAGCGACAAGGTGCTCACCAACTCGAATACGACCGCGGCGCTCGCCGACTACCTGAAGCGCTACGCGCAGGCTGAAGCCTGGGCCGCCAAGCACCCTTCGACCTGGGCCCTCGACTACGCGACCGCCAACAAGCTGCCGCTCGGGGTGTCGAAGACCATCACCGCCGGATTGCTCACCACGTTCGTGCCGATCTCGAAGTCGGTGGAGGTCTCCCAGCAAGAGCAAGCCAACGTCTTCACCGACATCAAGGCACTGCCGAGCGCGCTCAACGTCACCTCGGAGTACGACACCCGGTTCAACTCCCTCGTCACCTCGTTCGCCAAGGGCTGACACTCCGTCGCCCGCTCTACCCCCTGCGCGCGCCGACGCGGTAGAGCGGGCGATTCCTTCCGGGTCCGCCGAGCGGCGGCCGGTGCATCGAGAACGTGCACGACCAGAGACACGAAGGGACAGACGTGGAAGCAAAGCAGGGCGAGAGTCGGACCTATGAAGGTTGGGGGGGCATCGTCGGCAAGACCGTGTCCGAGTCACGCTCGTGGTGGCCGGAGGTGCCCCGGCCACGGGACGGCGCGCCGAACGTCATCGTCGTACTCCTCGACGACATGGGTTTCAGCGACATCGGGCCGTTCGGTGCCGAGGTGGACACGCCGACGCTCGACCGATTGGCGCGAGATGGCTTGCGGTACACGAATTACCACACCACCCCGGTCTGCTCGCCGGCGCGCGCCGCGTTCTTGACCGGGCTCAATCCCCACCGCGCCGGCTTTGCCTCAGTCGCCAACTCCGATCCCGGGTTCCCCGGCTACACGATGGAGATCGCCGAGGGCGTGCCCACCCTCGCCACACTGTTTCGCGACGCCGGCTACGCCACCTTCGCCGTCGGCAAGTGGCACCTGACTCGCGATGCCCTCATGAACGACGCCGCTGCGCGCCGCAGCTGGCCCTGCCAGCAAGGCTTCGATCGCTACTACGGCGTGCTGGAGGGTCTCACCAACTTGCACCACCCTCACCGGCTCATCTCCGACAACTCACCGGTCGAGGTCGACGAGTACCCGGCCGGCTACTACCTCACCGACGACATCACGGACCATGCCATCTCGATGATTAAGGCACTGCGTGCTAGCGATCCGAGCAAGCCATTCTTCTGCTACGTGGCGCACAACGCCGTGCACGGGCCATTGCAGGCCAAGCCAGAGCACATCGCCAAGTACCGCGGCCGCTACGACGGCGGATGGGACGAGGTGCGCGAGGAGCGCTTCCGGCGCCAGCTCGAGAGCGGGCTCTTCCCGGCCGGCACCGAGATGTGCGACCGCAACTCCGAGCGATACTTCGACGTCGGCCCCTGGGAGGAGCTGCCCGCCGACGTGCGCGCCCTGTACGCCCGCTACATGGAGGTGTACGCGGCGATGATCGAGAGCGTCGACGAGAACCTGGGCCGGCTGCTCGGGCTCGTCGAGGCGCTCGGCGAGCTCGACAACACCGTGGTGGTCTTCACCTCCGACAACGGCGGCACGGCCGAGGGCGGGGAGCACGGCACGAGGAGCTACTTCAAGCAGTTCATCCACGGCCTGCGCCTGCCGGGCGACTGGGACGCGGACGTCTCCCGTGACATCGACCTCATCGGCGGCCCACGCGCGCTCGTCCACTACCCGCGCGGCTGGGGCATGGCCTCGAACACCCCCTTTCGCCTCTACAAGGGTCACACTCATGCCGGTGGTGTGCGGGTGCCGTTCCTGCTCTCCTGGCCGGCGGGCCTCTCCGACGCCTCGCGTGGCGCAGTGCGCACGGAGTACCAGTACGTCACCGACCTTTTGCCCACCTTCCTCGAGCTCGCCGGAGTGGAGCGGCCGGATCGCTGGCGCGGGCAAGAGGTTGCGCCGCTCGACGGGTCTAGCTTCGCTGGCTCGCTCGGCGATGGGCCGTACCGCAGCAGCCATGTCGAGCAATATTCGGAGTTCAACGGGAACCGCAGCTTCTACCGAGATGGCTGGAAGCTCGTCACCCTGCACGGGCCCGGCACTGCCTACGACGACCAGGAGTGGGAGCTCTACGACGTCCGTAGCGACCCCACCGAGCGGATCGACCTGGCCGCCGAGCACCCCGAGCGAGTCAAGGAACTCGCCGCGGCCTGGGAGCAAGCAGCCTGGGACAACCAGGTCTTCCCGATGAACGACTTCTCGGGGTACCACGGCGTCGTCCGCAGGCCGCACGAGAACCTCCTCGAGCAGCCGGTGACGATCCTTGCTGGTACACCGACGCTCGAGCGTTACCGCTCGGCGAAGCTCGTCGTGCTGCGGTCCTTCTCCGCCACGGTCAAGCTCAGCCACGAACCGGGCGCCGACGGGGTTCTGCTCGCCCACGGAGACCAGGGCGGCGGCTACCTCCTCTACGTGGAGGAAGGGCGGCTCCGCTTCGCCTACAACGAGTACGGCGATCTCACCGAGGTCGACGCCGGCGAGATCCTCGCCGGCGAGCATGCGATCGAGCTTCGTGCCGATGCCGGCGAGGGCTACCGATGGCATTTTGCGATCTCGGCAGACGGCGAGGAACGAGCGAGCCATCCCGGGGCGCTCATGCTGCTCGGCCTCGCGCCGTTCCAGGGCATCGACGTGGGCATCGACCGGCGCTCCCCGGTGTCCTGGCCGGTGTACGAGCGTCACGGGTCCTTTGCCTACGGCGGGACGGTGCACTCGGTCACGTACGTCCCGGGCGAGCACGCCCCTTACAGCCCCGAAGCGGTCCTGCGGGCAACCATCGAGGCGGCGCAGGCATACGAGTAACGAGGAGGGCCTCCGGCGCCGGGTCGACGACGGGCTGCCGAGAGGCCCTCCCCGTTTCGCAAGTTGAGAGCGGTGGGAAACGCTCCGCCCGCACCGGAAGTGCGGTTAGAGGTCGCTCGCTGCAGGCGGCCGAGCGGGCCGCCCGTGGCTACTGGTAGGTGTAGGAGCCCGCGTCGTTCATCGCCTGGGCCCCGCCGACCTCGACCGTGATGTCGGTCGCACCGCTGTGGTGCGCCGGGGCCGTCACCGTGCAGGTGGAGGCGGGTGCTGCAAGCGTCGTGGACGCCGTGCAGCTCACGCCGGTCGCCCGGTCGTCGCCGAAGAGGACCGTCGGCTCGCGGCCCGAGGTCAGATTGAAGCCGGAGATGGTCACCTGGGTGCCACCCGCGACGGGTCCGGAGCTCGGGCTGATGCTTCCGATCACCGGGGTGCTCGGCTCACCGGTCATGGGGTTCAGCACGGACCGGCTGTCGTCGAGGTGCGGGCGGGCCGAGAAGTCGAACAGGTCGTCGAGCGAGCCGGCCACATTGGACGCCGAGCCGGCGATCTGTCCGAGCCCCCAGTTCTGCTCGATGAAGGCGGGGATCGAGGACTGGTCGGTCAGCGTGTGGCTGACGTAGTTCTGCTTGGCGAAGGGCGAGATCACCACAAGCGGCATGCGAGGTCCGTGGCCGCAGCGGCCCTGCTCGTTGTAGAGCGGAACCGTGGTGCTCGACTCCGTCCCGCATGCCGCGGGAGCGGTCAGGGTTTCGGCGGCTGTCACGGACGGGTTGGTGACCCCGCTGTACGCGTGGTCGTAGAAGCCGTCGGAGTCGTCGTAGGTGATGAAGATCGCCGTGCTCTTCCAAGTCGGCAGCGCCTCGATGGAGTTGATCTCGTTCACCATCCAGTTCTGCTCGTCGATTGGGTCCGAGTAGGCGGCGTGGGCGTCCTGGTACCCAGGGGCCTTCAGGTAGCTCACCGCCGGCAGGCTGTCCGAGGGCATCTGACCGGAGTGGATGGCCGACACCAGCTGGTCGAACCACGACATGTCGTACTGGTGGTTCGCCGTGTTGAACTCGCCGGGGGTCGCCGTGTCGGTACCGACCGCCGACAGCGACACTGGGGCGAGGTGGTGGGGGTTGGCGGTGGATGCGTAGAACTGGAACGGCTCGTGGTGGGCGATGTAGTCGGCCTTCACGCCGTAGGGCTTGGCGCCCGTCGTCCCCGTTCCGCCGAGCGCTGCACCGACATTGTGGCTCGTGGTGCACGTCGCACGTCCCGGCTCGTTGAGCTGGTTGTAGGTGCTGGCGGTATCGGCGGGGCCGCTGTAGGCCGTGTTGGCGGCAAAGCCGCCCTCGAACCATCCCCAGCTGAGGCCCTTGGCGTTCAGCAGGTCACCGATGTTCTGGCCCGTCATTGCCACAGCGTCCCGGTTCGAGCAGTCGTCCCAGTACGGCTGGGCGTCGCTGATGAGACTCTGACCACCCGTGCCGTCGCCCACGGTGTCGCCGTCTGTCAGGGCGCCCCGCACCGCATGGGCGGTGTCCACTCCGCCGGTGTTCCCCGAGACCACGTTGATGGCGCCCGGGGCCGAGGGGCCAAAGGTGGTCCCGTAGAAGTTGTCGCTCACGGCGTAGCTCTGGGCGTAGTTCCACATCGCCGTCACGGTGTTGCCGTCGTAGTAGTTCATGACGTCGCTGGCGGCGCAGGGCTTGCCGGTCGGGCCGAGGCCGGTCACCGTTGCTGTCCCGCCGGCAGCGGTGAAGCGGTCCATCTTCCCGCCGTCGAACGCCGTCTGCTCCTGGGTGTAGCCATGACCCTGGTCACAGGTGAGCAGGTCGCTCGTGACCGTCGGGTCGAGGCGGCGCGGGTTCAGCCCGTTGGGGTTGGCGGTGAGCAGGGCCGGGGTCAGACCGTTGACCGACGAGGTGCCGGGCTTCGCATAGAAGGGCTCGCCGCTGCTGTTGGTGGCGTTCGGGTAGGTGCCGAAGTAGTGGTCGAACGAGACGTTCTCGCCGAAGATCACGACCACGTGCTTGATCGGCGTTGTCGTTTGCGCCGAGTTGGAGACGTCCTCGATGCGCGCCGAGCTCCGCTCGATCGAGGCGAGGCTCGCGGCACCGCTGGTGACTCGGAGGGAACCCGCGGAGCTGCCGCCAGCAAGTGCCAACGGCGTGGCGACGGCGCCCGCTCCGATCAAGGCCGTTCCCGCGAGAAGACCTCGCGTGCGTCGGCGCGACTGATTGCTCTGCATCCATCCGCTCCCTTCTGCGGGCCCGTGGGCGCCGCAGCGAGGCGGTCCCGTGACAGGACCGGGCGCCAGCTCCCTGCCGCCGAGACCTCAGCAGAACAGAGAAAGGTGAACGGATGCCGACCCCCGGCCAGCGCTCCGATGCCAGTTCCCTGAATCTTCGTTACGCGCGCTGCCCGATCGGGTCGTCGCGGGGTGCTTGCGAAATTCGCCGCGAGCGCGCGACATGACCCCTACAGCGATCGACTGAAGGATCGCGCCGGAAGCGACGAGCGATTGCTCATCGCCAGGTAGGCCCGAGTACCGCAGCGGCCAGCCGCCGCCGAGGAGCCGTCCGCTAGTCGAAGATCGGGTCCCGGGTGCGACTCCGCTTCAGCTCGAAAAAGCCATCGGTCCCCGCTACGGCGAGCACCCCGTCGAAGAGCGTGGCGGCCGCCTCCCCCCGTGGGATCGGGGACATGACCGGGCCGAAGAAGGCGACGCCTTCGACGCTGATCACCGGGGTTCCTACCTCGTAGCCGACCTGGTCCATACCCTCGTGGTGCGAGCGCTGGAGTTCCTCGTCCCATTTTGTCGAGGTGGCTGCCTCCGCCAGGCTGGTCGGCAGGCCGACCTCATCGAGCGCGGCAGCGATGGTCTCCACCGATCGTGGCTCACCCCGCAGGTGGAACCGTTCCCCGAGCGCCGTGTAGAGCGGCAGTAGGACCTGGCTCCCCTCGGTCTGCTCGGCCGCGATGCAGGTCCGAACCGGTCCCCAGGCATCCGCGAGGGCCTGGCGGTACTGCTCTGAAAGGCCTTCCTTGTCCGCGTTCAAGTAGGCGAGCGACATCACGTGCCAGCGGACCGACACCGGCCGCACCTTCTCCACTTCGAGCATCCAACGCGAGGCGATCCAAGCCCAAGGACAGATCGGGTCGAACCAGAAGTCCACGGGCACGGGTTCTGCCGTCGCGGTCTCGGAACTCCTGGAAACGACTTGCTGGCTGGCCACGGTGTCCTCCTGGGGCGGGTAGGTGCCTCCCTTGGTTCTACCTGTTGGCGGCGCCAGGCCCGTCCCGGTAGCCCATTGCGCACGCCCACCGACGGGAGGAGACTGGACTTTCGCCGACGAGAGGTTGCGGCCATGGAGATCTCCCGATACGAGCCCGGAACCCCCTGCTGGGTCGACCACCAGAGCGCGGATCCTGCGGGCGCGGTGGCCTTCTACTCCTCGCTGTTCGGCTGGGAAGCTGAGGACCAGGGCGAAGATGCTGGGCATTACAACCTCTGCCGGCTGAGGGGACTCGACGCCGCCGGTATCGGGCCATCCATGGGCCCGCGCCCGGCGGCCTGGACGATGCACGTCTCGGTCGATGACATCGAAAAGTCCGCCGCCGTGGTCACGGTCCGCGGCCAAGTCGTCGTCGAGCCGATGGACGTCATGGAGGCAGGCCGCCTCGCCATCTGCACCGACTCGAGCGGAGCGTTCTTCGCTCTCTGGCAGCCCGGCGCCCACATCGGGGCGAGGATCGCGAACGAGCCGGGGGCGTTCACCTGGAACGAGCTCGAGGCCCGCGAGCCGGCTGCCGCGCTCAGCTTCTATCCGGCCGTCTTCGGCTGGGAGCCGAAGACGGCGACGGAGGGACCGGGCCCGTACACGGAGTGGCTGCTCAACGGCCGCTCGATCGCCGGCATGATGCCGATGGACTCCTCCATTCCGCCCGAGGTTCCCTCGTACTGGCTGGTGTACTTCGCGGTCACCGACACTGCGGCGTCGGTGGAGCAGGCGACAGGCCTCGGAGCCAGCGTCGTCGTCCCTCCGACCGAGATCCCCCAGGGCATTTTCGCCATCCTCAGCGACCCGCAGGGAGCCACGTTCGCGGTGATTGCAATGGCCAGCTGACCGCCCCGATGGGGTCGTTGGCACTCCTTCGCCCAAGGCCGCAGCGGTGACCGAGGGCCCGGCGGACGATGGGCTCGCCCCCCACGGCGGGGCGGCCGGCGCCGAGGGATTGACGAGGCCCCACAAGCGGGCATCGCGCGCGGTCGTGCAGACCCATGCTGAGCGCGAGCAGACCTTCGATGTCGACGACGACTTCGCCGTCCCCCAGCTAGCCCCCGAGGTCGACCGCCTCGGGGCACGCCTTGACAGCCCCCAGCCGACGAGCCTTCGTGCGACCTACTACGACACCGAAGACCTCCGCCTGCTTCGCTCCGGCTTGACCTTGCGCCGCAGGACGGGCGGGGATGACGAGGGATGGCATCTCAAGGTGCCGACCGGCCGCAGCGGGGAGCGCTCGGAGCTGCGCCTTCCGATCGATTCGGCTCCTGCGGGCGGCAACATCCCCGAAGAGCTCGCGGAGCTGTTGGTCGGAGAGCTCCGAGGTGCGCACGTCGCACCCATCCTCACCCTGCAGACCAATCGGGTCGCCACGCGCGTCCTCGGCGACGGCGGCGCGCCCCTTCTCGAGATCGCGGACGACCGAGTCGTGGCCGAGCGGCACCCTGATGGAGAGCTGCGCACGTGGCGCGAGCTCGAGATCGAGGAGCTCGCCGAGAGCGGCGAGCTCGCCCGAGCCCTCGGACGGGCGCTGCTCGCCTTCGGCGCGCGGCCTGGCACGCCGTCAAAGGTCGCTCGGGCGATGCGCGGAGTGCAACGTGCCGCCGAGCGCGATGAACAGACGAAGGACCTCCTCGCCCGGCGACTGCGCGCGCTGCTCGGCGACATCGCCCGCAACGATCTCGGCGTTCGGCGCGGCGCTCCGGACTCGTTGCACGACCTGCGCGTCGCGGTTCGCCGGACCCGTAGCGCCCTGCGGACCTTCAGCGCGCTCTTCGACCGTGAGCGGGCCCGTACGGTGCGAGACGAGCTGAAGTGGTTCGGGACCGTGGCCGGGGCCGCGCGCGACCAGGAGGTCCTCGCCGCACGAGCCCGCCACGACCTAGACGAGATCCCTCGTGAGGAGCGGCTCGGGCCCGTACGTGCCGAGCTCGCCGGCCGATTGGACGCAAGCGCGGCCGCTGCCCGAGAAAAGCTGCTCGAGGCGATGCAGGGCGAGCGCTACCGGGACCTGCTGGCAGCGCTCGATCGCTTCTCCGCTGCTCCTCCTTATCGGCCAGGAGCCTCCGGCCGAAACGCGACGGCACTGCGCCGCTGCGTAAACAAGGAGGTCCGCCGGACCAAGCGGCTCGTGTCCGGCGCTCGGCGAGCACCGGCCGATCGGCGAGACGTCGCCTTCCACGAGGCTCGGAAGACCGCCAAGCGGGTGCGCTACGGCGCTGAGACGTTGCAGCCGCTACACCCGCATGAGGCCAAGCGGCTCGCCAAGCGTTTCGCGGCGGTCCAAGAGCTCCTCGGTGAGCGCCATGACGCCGTCGTCGCCCACGAGCTGCTGCGCCAAGAAGGAGCCCGTGCTGGCGTTCGTCCGGGCGAGAACGGCTACACCTACGGCATGCTCGCCGAGCGAGAGCGGCGCGCCGTGGAAGACGCGGACGAGCGCTTCGCGCGCGTCTGGCGCCGTGCACAGAGAAAATCCGTACGCCGCTTCCTGAAAAAGCGCGGCCACTGAGCACTGGCCTGACGGCCGGAGCGCCACGAGCCGCCGGCGACGCCGGACGGTCAGCCAGGCCGGTGGAGCACCCGCTCTCGTACCCTCCTCGTGGCCTCCACCAAGTTGGCGAGCGCCGGCTCGACCTCGGCGAGGCGACGGGTCTTCAATCCGCAGTCCGGGTTCGCCCACAGCCGTTCGATCGGCAGCACCGAGATCGCCGCCTCCAGTAGCTCCTCGAGCTCGGCGACCGGCGGGATGCGCGGTGAGTGGACGTCGAAGAGACCTGGACCCACCTCGCGCGGGTAGGAGTGCTCGGCGAGCGGGGCAAGCACCGCCATTTTCGAGCGGGAGGCCTCGAGGGAGATCACGTCGGCATCGAGGGCGATCAACGCCTCGACGATGTCGTCGACCTCGGCGTAGCACATGTGCGTGTGAACCTGGGTCGAAGGCGCACAGCCGCCTGTGGCGAGGCGGAACGCCCGGACCGCCCAGTCGAGGTACGCCGGCTGGTCGCGGTCGTGCAATGGCAAGCCCTCGCGCAGCGCCGGCTCGTCGACCTGCACCACCGCGCAGCCCGCCGCTTCGAGATCCGCCAGCTCGTCTCGCACGGCGAGGGCAAGCTGGCGGGCGGTGAGCTCTCGGGGTTGGTCGTCGCGGACAAAGGACCACCCGAGGAGCGTCAGCGGCCCCGTCAGCATCGCCTTCACGGGCCGGTCGGTGAGCGACTGGGCGTACGAGGTCCACGAGAGGGTGATCCCCTCGGGCCTGCGCACGTCGCCCAGCAGCACGGGAGGCTTCACACAGCGCGAGCCGTAGCTCTGCACCCAGCCGTTCTCGGTGATGACGAAGCCACCCAGGTGCTCGGCGAAGTACTCGACCATGTCGTTGCGCTCGGCCTCTCCGTGAACGAGCACGTCGAGGCCGAGGCGCTCCTGGAGTCGGACGGTTCCTGCGATGTGCTCTCGGACGGCGGCCTCGTAGTCGGCCTCGTCGAGCTCGCCGCGACGAAGGCGGGCCCGCAGCGAGCGCACCTCGGGGGTCTGGGGGAACGAGCCGATGGTCGTCGTGGGAAGAATGGGCAGGCCGAGGCGGGCCTCCTGGGCGGCGCGGCGCTCGGGGTAGGGAGCCGTTCGCCGCTCGTCGTCGGGACCGGTCTGGCGAACGCGCGCCGCGATCGCCGGGTCGTGGACGAGCGGGGAGCTTGCCCGTGCCGCCGCCGCAGCAGCGGACGCGAGGAGCTCGTGCTCGACCGAGGAGCGTCCCTCGTTGAGCGCCTGCACGAGGGTTGACACTTCCGCCAGGCGCTGACGAGCAAAGGCGAGGAAGCTCACCACCTCTGGAGCGAGAGCCCCCTCGAGCGCGAGGTCGACGGGGAGGTGCAGCAGTGAACACGAAGGCGCCACCCACAGCCGCTCGGGGCCGAGCTTGTCCCTCGCCCGCTCGAGACGGTCGAGCACGGTGGCGAGGTCGCTTCGCCAGACATTGCGGCCGTCGACCACTCCGAAGGAGAGCGACAGAGTGTCGGGAGCGACGGCGCACGCCTCTTCGAGCTGGTCCGGCTCGCTCACACAGTCGAGGTGCAGGGCCGACACGGGGAGCGAACACGCCAGTGCCAGGTTGGCCCGAAGCCCCGCGAAGTAGGTGGCGATGACCAGGTCCACAGTCGGTGCGGACTCGGCAAGGCGCTGGGTAACCCAGGGATAGGCCGCCGCGAGCTCGTCCTCCAGGTCGAGGCCGAGCGCGGGCTCGTCGATCTGGACCGACCCGGCTCCGGCAGCGGCCAGCTTTACGAGGAGTTCCTCGTATGCATCGACCAGTCCGTCCGGACCGAGGGAATGCAGCGCGGCCTCGCCCCGCCGACGTGCGAGAACGAGGAACGAGATCGGGCCGAGCACGACCGGACGCGTGGCGATCCCGAGGGACTCCGCCTCGGCGAGCTCGCCCAGCGCCTTGGCAGGATTCAGCTCGAAGCGGCGGCCCGGCTCGATCTCGGGGACGAGGTAGTGGTAGTTGGTGTCGAACCACTTGGTCATCTCCAGCGCGCGGACCGGACGGCCGCCGACCTCACCACCGCGAGCCATCGCGAAGTACGCCTCGAGCGAACCCGGTCCCTCCCCCGCTGCGTAGCGGTCGGGAACCGAACCCAGCATCACCGCGGTGTCGAGGAGGTGGTCGTACAGGGAGAAGTCGTTGGAGGGGACCGAGGTGATGTGCTCGTCCGCCTGCAGGCGCCAACGCTGGGCGCGAAGAGCCGACGCCAGCGACGCGAGGTCTCCGACGGATACGGCTCCGTTCCAATGCGCCTCGAGCGCGCGCTTCAGCTCCCGTCGCGCACCGACGCGCGGGAACCCGAGGTTCGCGCTGCGCACCGCCGCCATCTCGTTCATCGCCGCCATCTCTTCACCGCTGCCATCTCTTCACTGCCGCCGTCACTTTCTCACCATGCCCGTGAGCGCCGTTGCTCATCGGCTCCTCAGAACTCGGCGTCGAAGGCGACCTCGCCTCCCACGGCCACCTGGTAGGCAGCAACCTTGCGCTCGAAGAAGTTGGCGAGCTCCTGCACGTCCTGGAGCGCCATGAACCCGAACGGGTTCGGCGCGCCGAAGCGCGCGGGGAGGCCGAGACGGGCCAGGCGCTGGTCCGCCACGTGCTCGAGATACTGACGGGTGTCCGTGAGCGAGAGGCCGGGCACGCCTCCTGCGAGGAGATCGGCCGCGAAGGCGTGCTCGGCATCAACGGCCTCGACCATCATCGTCTCGACCTGTTCGGCAAAGGTGGCGTCGAACAGGTCCGGCTCCTCCTCGCGCACCACGTCGACGACCGCGAAGGCGAACTCCATGTGACCGCTCTCGTCGCGAAAGACCCAGTTCGTCCCGGCGGCGAGCCCGTTCAGGAGGCCCTTGGACCGCAAGAAGTAGACGTAGGCGAAGGCGGCGAAGAAAAAGAGCCCCTCGATGCAGCCCGCAAAGCAGACCAGGTTCAGCAGGAACTGGCGGCGCTCTGTCTTCGTGTCCAGGCGATCGAGCGATGAGATCGCCGACATCCACTTGAAGCAGAACTCTGCCTTCGCCTTGATCGAAGGAACGTGCTCGATCGCGGCGAACGCCGCGTTCCGCTCCTCCAGGTCCACCACATAGGTGTCGAGGAGGGTCAGATAGAACTGGACGTGCTGGGCCTCCTCGAAGAGCTGGCGCGACAGGTAGAGGCG